>JANPJW010000267.1:0-4756 GCA_031425715.1 Chitinophagaceae bacterium
GTTCTCCCATGGTTGTATCGCTGGTCCCGATAGCTATCGGGACAGCAGGCGAGGGCGTTTACGTGGGGTAGAGTGCAACACTAGCGGCGGCGAAGGAACACATGAAAATGTATTTTGGATGAAAGGCAAGGCGAATCAAAAAATGGAGCTTACATTTATAACAATACTTTCAAAACAGGAGTAAAAAGAGCTCGTTTAAGGGTATGATCCCGGTCGTTGACCGAAAACATTCATCAACATCATACAAAAAATTATAGCAATGAAATCTTTCAAAATCTGGTCTTTCATATTTACGCTGATTATCGTTACGGCAATCAAGCCTGTCAAAACATTGGCACAGACGGCAATGCCAAAATATGAAATGAGTGTATCGAAAGAGTTTTACAACAATATTGTTTCCCTGGACAGCCTTTTCTTTGATGCTTACAACCGCTGCAACATTCCTGTGATGGATTCATTGATGTCGGAGGACTTAGAGTTTTACCATGACCAGGGCGGCTTCTCTAATTCAAAGAAGCAATCAATGGATGCAGTTCAAAAAAATATTTGCGGAAAAGTTACCAGGGAACTATTGAAAGGCAGTATTGAAGTGTATGAAATTAAGGACTATGGTGCCGTTGAAATGGGATTTCATGGGTTTCACAATAACCAGGAAAAGGAACCTGGCAAAACGCATTTTTCAAAATTCGTGCACCTATGGCGGTTCCACAACAACAGGTGGCAGATTACGAGGGTGATAAGTTTGCATTAATCCATAATATTCACCCACGCTGAATTCCCCGATGCCGGGTAATTTCCTCGCCTTACTGTATGACACGCAGCAACATTCAAACCTCTGTAAACTCATGGGTTCGTTCCTTGCGCTGGATTACCGTCTTGCAAAAATGTCAATTCAACTTATGAGATAAGAACTTCCATGCCTCTTTAAATTTGATGCCATCGGTGACAATCCCGAAAGCATTCGGGACAGCGGCACCCTGCAGGTTGAGTCCTTGGCTTCGAAGAATGGTGAACGCCAACATGGGCAGAACATAGCTGCATATTTGCACATAGGTGGGTAAAATTTGATACTAACCGGGACAATACCCCAACAGTAGCAAGTAAGAATTAAAGTCCCTTTTGTTTTATCAATTTAGTAGTGAGGAAATTAACTATATCATGAAAATTATTTGTTGTGCTTTCGGTGAGTTCGATACTGATAGAATTAATTAGCAACTCTTGAATACTTAGGTTAAGACGTTTTTTATCAAGCTTACTATCAGTTTTGTAAACTGAAAACTGGATTTTTGTTGCGTCATTGTTTTCGAAAACTTTCTCAATCTCTTTTCCCTTCCATTTTAAGTTTATGTCACCTAGTGTAAATATTTTGTCTTTTAATATATTGCCGAATTTATCAATGTACCTTTTCTTTTGTTTAAGACCTTCCTCATCACTATCTAAGAGAATAACAAAATTCCTACCCCATGAATAATATAATTGAATTATTACGTCGAGACTCCCTGAGCCCATTCCTGGAACGAAATTGGCATGTTTGTCTTTGAAAATAAGTTTATTAATATATTCTAGGGTGTAAAAATCATTCTTGCCTTCAAGCATTATAATATCTGGTATATTTTCTAGGTTACTTGGCCTATATTCAAGAACGTCTAAAATAGGTTGGAAGTAGTTTACCTGGCTCGAGTATTTGGCCACAAATTCCCTGTACCGGAGTATTGATATATCCGTCATAAACAAATTGTAATCCTGATCATTTTCATAATTTAAAGCATTATTTCTCACGATATATGTTGTTTCAAGTAATTGAGGATTTATCAAATGATGGCTGTGGGTTGAATAAATTACAAAGGCATTCGTATTGGTTGTTAACTCTCTAAAAGCCTCCAATAGACGATGTTGGCCAGTTTGGTGCAGATTTGATGCGGGTTCATCAAATAAAAAAATTAGTTTTTTTGAACCTTTTCTAAATATCCTGAACTGAGTGAATAATAAATAGGTAAAAAACCACCTAAACCCTAAACTTCTCTCTCTTATTAAATACTCATCGTCACCGCTTTTGAGCTTTATTTCCAAGTAAATCCCTCCGGCGCTATCTTTTTTTGGATACTTAATAGAGACTTGTTTTTTCTCAAGTAATTTACTAAATACGTTTAGTTTACTGTTTGTAAGGAAGCGTGTCACTTGGCCGCTCATTTTATTGACAACTGCCTCAGTGGAATCGATATCTTTCGGCAGACCTGATTTTATCCTGTCTACAATATGTTCCTTTAGTAATAAGTCTTTATCAATTGATGCGAGAATGTCTTGCAATACATTCCTGTAAAAGACTTGCTCCTTTGATTCGCCGTCCTTCTCCTCAAGAAATATCTGGTCGGGGAAATCAAAAAGAAAATTAGGATAGTAAATGATTGCAGGTAGTAATTTATCTTCAATATGATCAATTATAGCTACCCAGTCGTCTCTTTCCACGTCATACAAAGATTGGGTAACAGATTTTCCGTCAACTTCTTTTGTTACGTTTATAATTTTAGCAGTCCATAATCGTTCCTTATCTATGTAAGTCGAATCTTTAAAATTAAGTTTAACTGTTATTTCCAGCGTATCCTGTATTGAATGTAGTTTGTATCCTTTCGTAAGGATGGCTTTTTTTATTTCTTCTTTATCTGAAGCCTCCAATAGTATTGTTCCTATCAAGAGTATACTCTCACTAAACAGGCTTTTTTTGCTTTTAGGTATCAATTCATGAACATCATCGACGATCGATCTGGTAATTGTCAATTCCTTTTCATCCTTAATATTGTCATAGAAAAAAGATAAGGCTTCAAGAATGGTTGTCTTTCCACTTTCGTTGAGGCCGACTAATGTAATTATTTTTGAAATAGGTGTTTTTTGATCTATAGTAAATTCTAGATCCTGAATTCCCTTGAAATTTTTTATACTAAACTTTGTGTATTGCATAAGCTATAGTTTTATGAATTTTTGAACTGCATGTTCAAGGACACCGTCATCTTAACTGAATCGCCTGATATGGTATTTTCACAACCTTCGGAATCTTCTCGTCTCTCACAATGCACTTTAGCTAAGTTTTACTTATTAGTTCTCCATCAGCTAATAGTAGTGCGCCATCCCACTTCAACAAATACATTATTATCCGAAATTTTTGTTACTGATTAAAATCATTTTCTGAAATATTTTGTGAGCTGAAAGTATTCATGGTATTGGTTGCAATTACATCAAGTTTTAGTTGGAAACTTGGAACTCTATAACCGTCTGTGGTATATTTAAGATTAAAGTCCATTATTTCATCTCCTTTCTCATACATGGGGCTTCTCAGAAACTTGCCAACGCATTGCCCCTTCTCAATTTTTGAATACCAGTCTTTGCCATATGCAATCTTTAGATAAAATGTACCTTCTGGTAAGTTGCGTATTTTAAAAATTGAACCGCTATTTATGAAAACATAGCGAACACACTTATCTGTTTGCGAGTTCATAACTTTTATTGCAACATCTGTTCCACCACCCACCTGGACCTCAAGATAATTATCAATTTTACTTTTCCTAGGTACGAAGTTGTAACAGGATGATAGTTGGCCATTGTTTACTTCTGTTTCTTTCCAACCTGCAGCAATGAGTTCTTCTTTTTCTTCTTGAAATTTTTGTTCCGCTGTCAATTCCGGAACATAGTTCGATGCTGAATTATTAGGTGACGTGGTTGATCCTTGACTATTTTCAACAAAAGTGTTATTTAAGTCGCCGTCTGCCGGTCGGTTGTCTGGCGCTGAAGAATATGTAGAACTTGTTCCATTATTCATATTTGATATGATTAAAAAGAACAAAATAATTGCTGCAATAATTGTAACGCCTTTGTAGCGTGTCCAGTAGCTTAGATATTTTTGTTGTTTATTGAAAGAGAAAATCTTTTGAATAAGGTCGTTGTCTGACCCTGCAAGTTGTGCAAGTTTTGGAGCAATTCTTTCTACATAGGGGTAAGAGAGAGATTTACAGCAAGAAATAGTTTCGTTTATTATTTGCTTGTTTGTTTTTGTATCTCCAAAAGCCAGCAGGAAATTTATATTGTTGGTTGATAGCAGGTCGGTCAACGAATTAAAAAGTATCGATTGATTTACTTTGCTTTTATCAACACCGGTAACCTTTTTCCTGATGTCTAGAAATATTGCAAGAATTACTTGCGGCGTCACCTCGGCCTCTTGTTTTGGTTCTGCTCGCTTTTGATTTTGGCTTTGGCTGCTTGAAGTCTGCCGATTTTCTTTGCGTTCCCAATTATAGTCTCTTTCCTCTGGGTCGGATAGAATAGTATACGCTTCAGTGACTTTTTTGAAAAAAGCCTCCGAATTCTTGTCGCCAGGATTTCGGTCAGGATGGTACTTCAGGGCAAGCTGTCGGTATGCTTTCTTAATTTCGTCAGTTGTAGCATTAGGTAAAACCCCTAAGAGTTTATAGTAATCTGTCATTATCCGTTATAGTTGCTGGTACATCGAATATATGCGAAAGTTTTCATCTATCATTAGGGCTAACAGTTTTTGAACAGATTAATATTCACCTATTTAAATAAGCAGAACTTTTGCTATCGTATGCATCCACCTTCGTGGCCTCCGCTTCTACGATCCCAAATAGTCGGCAGGCCGTCTCAGTTACAGCTTAAAATTTAGATAACAATTCGTCTTCTTTATCCGGCTTTCCGTAAGCATCCGCTTCTGTAAGGTGGCCGTCGTTGCTACTTATCCTTGTCAATTTTT
>JANPJW010000268.1:0-23290 GCA_031425715.1 Chitinophagaceae bacterium
ACTGTTTACAATGCATGCCTGCATTTGCATCATTATGCTGCCAGCATTTTAAAACCAGGCATTAGCATCATTGATTATACAGAAAAAGTAGGGGACGAAGCAACTGTAATTTTTCAAAAGATTGGCCTTCTAAAAAAGTCCGACATCAAAAACGAAGATCCCGAAAATAGGGCGTACAGGAAATATCTTTATCACGGCATTTCCCATCACCTTGGCATAGATGTACACGACCTGGGCACAAGGACCGAGCCTATTAAAGCAGGAATGTTATTTACTATAGAACCGGGCATTTACATCGAAGAAGAACAAATGGGTATCCGCATAGAAAATAATTTTTGGATTACTAAGAATGGCAATAAGGACTTAATGAAAAACATACCGATTACGGTTGAAGAAATTGAGGCATTGATGAAATCCTCCAATTGAGCTTCTGATGTTTTAAGAAACAAAACTGTAACAATTATCTTAATGAAACACCCCTTGTGGGTAGCGGTTTATGAAACAAATACCCAATATTTTCACCCTGCTAAATCTTGTTTTTGGTTGCCTGGCCATTGTAGCTATTTTGCAAAATGGCATCATCATTCAATATTCTGCAGAGGGCACTCAATACATTGACATCCCAGAAAAAATATGGCTGGCCTCGCTCTACATTGCGATAGCTGCCGTCATCGATTTTTTGGATGGTTTTGTGGCACGCCTTTTTAACGCAAGTTCTGAAATGGGTAAACAATTGGATTCGTTGGCAGACGTGGTAAGTTTTGGCGTTGCTCCTTCATTGATCCTTTACCAATTTTTAAGAATGAGCTATGCCAGGGAAGACGGAGGCATTGAGGTATCTGCGCTATTGCTGGCTCCCGCACTGCTGGTAGCTGTTGCTGGCGCATACAGGCTAGCAAGGTATAATCTGGATAGCAGCCAGCAATATGGTTTTAAAGGCGTTCCTATACCTGCTGCAGGACTCTTAATTGCATCGCTGCCACTAATTTACTGGCACAGTTACAATGAAGCCATCATCAACATCCTCTTGAACAAATGGTTTCTTTATGCAATTTGTATTATTGTCAGCTGGCTCATGATCAGCAAATTGCCTTTAATGGCATTGAAATTTAAGGACGCTTCTATCAAAAATAATTTACCCAAAATCGTTCTATTTTTATTTTCGGTTATAATGGTCGCTTTATTTCAGTGGCTTGCTGTGCCGGCAATATTTATAGGTTACATTATTTTATCTTTGGTTTTTAAAAACAAATAAATATGTTATTTACTGCACAGGTTAAAGTAATGCCGTTGAAAGATTTATTAGATCCACAGGGTAAAGCCGTATTGGGAGGCTTACAAAATCTGGCCATTCAATCCGTAGTCGATGTGAGAATTGGCAAACATATAGATCTACAAATTGAAGCTGCCACCAGAGAAGAAGCTATCGCCATTGCCACCGAAGCAGTCAGCAAATTGCTCGCAAATCCTGTAATGGAGATGTTTGAAATTACAGTGGATTAATTGATGGGTTAATAAGTTGCAATGAGCTCCTCCTGACAACTAACCAACTAATCAACCCTCAACTATGCTCTATATTGTTCCCACACCCATAGGCAATCTTGCTGATATCACATTCAGGGCTATTGAAGTTTTGAAAAATGTAGATTTAATTCTGGCAGAAGACACACGTACATCATCTGTGTTACTCAATCACTACCAAATTCATAAACCAATTTCTCCCTATCACCAACACAACGAGCATAAAATTGTGGAGCATTTGGCAGACCAGATGGCATCAGGAAAAACCATTGCTATGCTTACAGACGCCGGCACGCCGGGCATAAGTGACCCGGCATATCTGCTGGTACGGGAGTGTATTAAAAACGATATCAGGGTAGAATGTTTGCCAGGTGCAACAGCTTTTGTACCTGCATTGGTAAACAGCGGCCTGCCCATGAATAGCTTTTGCTTTGAGGGTTTTCTCCCACTTAAAAAAGGGAGACAAACATTTCTTAAGCGCATGGCACTGGAAAATCGAACGATGGTTTTTTATGAAAGCCCCATGCGACTGCTGAGAACACTCAAAGATTTTGTGCAGTATTTTGGGGCCGAACGGCAGTGCAGCGTCAGCAGGGAACTCTCTAAAAAATTTGAAGAAAATAAAAGAGGGACCTTGCAGGATGTGCACGACTACTTTAATGCAAAGACAGTGAAGGGTGAAATAGTAGTAGTAGTGGAGGGGCTTCCCTAAAAAAAATCTTTATCATTTTCCTCACAAAATATTACAAGAAATTCACTCCATAAATTTATAAAAATGAATTTTAAATCAGCACTTCTTCTTTTATCAATGGCTATGTTCTCTACCGCAGCCATCGCACAACCTTCCCGCTGGCAGCAACGGGTAAAATATGTAATGAGTGTAGATATGGATGTAAAAAGCAACCAGTTTACCGGGAAGCAACAGCTAGAGTATACCAACAATTCTCCGGATAAGTTAGACAAGCTATTTTACCATCTTTATTTTAATGCCTTTCAGCCAAACAGCAGCATGGATGTGCGCAGCAGGGAACTGGGAAAGCTTATTATAAACGGCAGGCCAGATTGGGACAACAGGGTTAAAGACAGGATTTCTAAATTAAAAGACGATGAGATCGGTTATCAGAAAATAAAATCTATAAAGATGAATGGCGTTTCGCAGCCTTTCAAATATCATGAAACTATTTTGGAAGTGAATCTCACAAAGCCGATTCTGCCCAATAGTAAAGTGGTTTTGATGATGGAGTTTGAAGCACAGGTTCCTTTGCAGGTACGGAGGAGCGGGCGGGATAATTCCGGTACGGGTGTGCGTTACAGCATGAGCCAATGGTACCCCAAGCTTTGCGAGTACGACAGGGATGGCTGGCATCCCAACCAGTATGTAGCAAGGGAATTTTATGGAGTGTGGGGCGACTTTGATGTGACTATTAACATTGACAAAAATTACAAGCTTGGCGGCACAGGTGTTTTGGTAAATGCCAACGAGATTGGCTGGGGGTATGATAAAGCCGGTTCCGATCTAAAGCCTACCGCAAAAGAAAAACGCAGCTGGAGATTTGTAGGAAATAATATTCACGACTTCATGTGGGCCGCCGATCCCGATTACAAACATATTGTTCGCACAATACCCAATGGCCCGACTGTACATGTAATTTACAATGATAAGTTAGATGATGATAAAGACGACAATGCCTGGACCAAGGTAGCAGATGTAGCTGTGAAGGTTTTACCATTTATTGAAAAGCGTTTTGGGAAATATCCTTACCCGCAATATTCTTTTATACACGGAGGGGATGGTGGTATGGAATATCCGATGGCCACATTGGTATCTTCTCCCTCATTGGGCACCGCCATACACGAGTGGATGCATAGCTGGTACCAAATGATATTGGGTACCAATGAAAGCCTTTATGCATGGATGGATGAGGGTTTTACCAGTTATGCCGAAAACCTGGTGACAGAGTTCAATACTGGATTCCCAGACATTGCCAATTATGAAGATGCCCTTAAAAACAATCCGGGCAATGAAAATTTAAAATACATGGTAGAAAATGTTTTGCCAAAGCAACACAGCGGTGCGTACAGTAGTTATTTCTCCCTGGTGCAAAGTGGCCTGGAAGAACCGCTTACTACGCATGCCGATCACTTTAATACCAATGCTGCTTACAGCCCGGCTGCATATTCTAAAGGAGAAGTATTTATGGAGCAGTTGGGTTATATAGTTGGAGCACCGGCTCGAGACAAAATTTTGCTGGAGTATTACAGGCAATGGAAGTTTAAGCATCCAAATGCAAACGACTTTATTAAGCTCGCAGAAGATGCAAGCGGTATTCAATTGGATTGGTACCAAATGTATTGGGTAAACTCTACCAAGACCATCGATTATGGCATAGATAGTTTGTGGGAAGAGAACGGCGTTTCTAAAATAAGGTTGAAAAGAGTAGGGTACATGCCCATGCCTATAGATTTGCAGTTAACGTTGAAGGACGGAAGTACGCAAATGCACTACATCCCACTTAATTTAATGTATGCTGCCAAGGCCAGCGAAAATGGAAACGAGGCAAGAACAGTTTATGAGCCATGGAGATGGACGCATCCTACCTACACCATCGAACTTAAATCTAAGCTTACCGATTTAAAAAAAGTAGAAATTGATGCAAGCAAAAGAATGGCTGATGTAAATCGAAAAAATAATGTACTGGAGTTGAATTGGTAAAGCGTTGATTTGTTCTCACACGATAATGCCCCTATTTCTTAGGGGCATTATCGTGTAGAAAGCTTTCAGTTAAATGTTAACTCATCTTCCAAAAAATTTATTCACGGCCTCTACCCGGTTGCCTACATGCAGTTTGTGATACACGTTGTACACATGCTTACGAACTGTTTCTGCGCTTATTGATAATTTGTCAGCAATCTCTTTATATACGAGGCCACTCGCCAGCATTTCAAGTATTTCCAATTCTCTTTTGGTTAAAATATCAAGACTGCCGTCTGTTACACCTGTAGGTTTATGTTGAAAAGCCATCACAACTTTGCGTGCTATCTGGCTGCTCATGGGAGCACCGCCTTCAAAAAGTTCTTTGATGGCTTCCAGCAGTTTTGAAGGAGTAGTTTTTTTGATGATGTATCCGCTGGCACCAGCGTTCAGCGCTTCAAATATTTTTTCATCTTCTTCATACACGGTACACATCATAAACGACATATCAGGACATTCAACCTTCAATTGCCTAACGACCTCAATGCCGTCTATGCCACCAAGATTAATATCCATCAAAACCACCTTAGGTTCATAAACCGGCAGTTTAATGAGGGCGTCTTCTCCGCTTTCGCAGGAGCACACAAGTTCAAAGCCGGGCGCCATGTGAACAATTTGCTCCAGGGCCCTTAAGATGTCGGGATTGTCTTCTACTATAGCAACAGGTATATTCATTATGGCAAATGTTGACTAAAATTAGTTTCTAGAAAATACCTCATTGTGGTAGGTGTTATTTAATAGGTTGGTACAACAAAAACTTTTCTCCAAAATATGGTTCATTGAATATTTTATTAATCTCCCATACAAATGGCTTGCAGCCACTTTCATAAATTTCATTTGCAAGGTCTCCGCCCTTGAGGCAAATCAGTCCATTAGGGTCTTCCTCTTGTTCTTTTTCTTTATTTTTTCTGATGAGGGGCTTACTCCACCTCCATAAATCTTTTAAAGGGGCAACCGCACGGGATACCACCGCATCAAATTGCTGCTGTTTTATATCCTCTGCCCGGGTATGTGCAGTGGAAATATTGGTCAAGCCAATGGCTGCAGAAACCTCATCAATAACCAGCAATTTTTTATTGATGCTATCTACCATATAAAAATGTGTTTCGGGAAAAAAGATAGCAAGGGGCACACCCGGGAAGCCGCCGCCGCAACCAAGGTCCATTACTTCCATATCTTTTTTGAAATCAAATTGGGTGGCTATGGCCAGCGAGTGCAATACATGGTGCAGGTAAAAATTCTCCATATCCTTCCTGCTTATCACATTTATCTTTTCATTCCATTCCGTGTACAGTCCCTTTAATGCCGCAAGTTGTTCTTCCTGCTGTGCGGTAAAATCAGCAAAATATTTTTGTACAATTTCCATCCTGCAAATTTAGATTTTAAAACGTAAGTCTATTACTGGGCTCTGCTCTTAAGAGTTATTTCCAATGTTGTCTTGGTTTTTTTATCAAAGCTGGTGCAAAAAGAAGATAGTAAAAAAACATCCACAAATCGAACAACAACAGGTAAGGCAATAGATCTTTTTCTCCTAGCTTTTGCATAACCCGGGCATAAACAATTCCTTGCGAGAGGAGTTTGATGGCGAGCAGCATCAAGCCAAGCTTCCAATCGTAAAAAATTACGCTTGCCAGCAACAGCGGGTAAAAAATAAAATTTGCCAAAGCATATAAGCCCAGCAGGAATTTATGCAACGGGCGATAATATTTAGAAGTAGTATAATGCCTTCTTTTTTGTTTAAGCCACTGTTGCCAGGAAATGGGAGGCTTACTTAAAGTAAAACTTTCAGGGTTGATGTTGATCTTTGTGTTTGCCCTGTTGGCAGCGGCATTGATGAAAAGGTCATCGTCGCCGCCAGGTAAATGATTGTGTGCAGAAAATCCTTTTTGCCTGAAAAAAATAATCTTTTTGTAAGATAAGTTCCTCCCCACTCCCATGTAGGGAATCCCGGCCAGGGCGTAACTAAAATATTGCAAAGCCGTGTGAAATGTTTCCCAGCGCACCAGTTTATTTAAAAGGCCTTTCTGTTTGTGAAACGGGCCGTAACCCAGTACGATCTCGGTTTGTTCATCATAGGCATGCTGCATGCTTTCTATCCATTTTTCGGAAGCAGGTACGCAATCTGCATCAGTTAATAAAAGTACCTCGTGCTTAGCCGATTTGATACCAATGCTGAGGGGAAATTTTTTACCAGGAATCATCTTTGCTTCTTGTGTAAGTTCCACCACATTCATTTGCCTGAATTCCTTTTTTAATTGCTCCAGTAAGTACTTGCTTTCATCAAAAGAATTATCGTTTACCACCACTACCTCATGGGTTGTTTTGTAATCCTGCACCAGTACGCCTGGCAAATTGGTAGCAAGGTTCTCCGCCTCATCTCTTGCGCAAATGATCACGCTCACTGCATGGGTTTGCGTACTATCCTTTGTGCCCGGTTTGTAGAAAGCAAGTCTTCCAAAAAAAAAGAAGTAATAAAATAGCTGAACGAAAGTGACCACACACAACAGAATAAATAGAAGGAGCTCCCAGTGCAGGATCAAGAGTTTTGGAAAATACATATTTGCAAAAATAAGTGTTAGGTGCTTTGTCAGCGTGAATGAATGATTTTAAACAGGAAGATTTAAAATTTATCTTTGCCGACTTTCAAAAATCAGACAATGGCGGCACTACAATTCAAATTAGAAACAACAGACAGTGGCAGTAAGGCAAGGGCAGGTATTATTACGACAGATCACGGAGTAATTGAAACGCCGATATTTATGCCTGTGGGCACAGTGGGCAGTGTGAAAGCAGTGAGCCAGCAACAATTGATGCAAGATGTGAAAGCACAAATTATTCTTGGCAACACTTATCACCTTTACCTGCGCCCTGGTTTAGAAGTGCTGGAGGCAGCTGGAGGGCTTCACCAGTTTAATGGCTGGCATAAACCCATTCTTACGGATAGTGGAGGTTACCAGGTATTTTCTATGGCCGGCACACGCAAAATCAAAGAAGAAGGTGTCATTTTTCAATCGCATATAGATGGAAGCCGGCATTTGTTTGCGCCGGAAAATGTAATGGATATTCAGCGGACGATTGGGGGAGATATCATCATGGCATTTGATGAGTGCCCTCCCGGCGGTAGCGAATACAACTATGCAAAAACTTCTATGGAACTTACCCATCGCTGGCTGGACAGGTGTGTGGCACAGTTTACCAATACACCGGATAAATATGGCTACACCCAGAACTTGTTTCCGATTGTACAAGGCGGGGTACATCATGATCTGAGAAAACAATCCTGCGAATTCATTTCATCTAAAAATGCAACCGGAAATGCCATTGGCGGCCTTAGTGTAGGGGAGCCCATTGACACGATGTATGAAATATGTGCCCTTTGTTGCGATCACCTCCCCAAAGACAAGCCAAGATACCTGATGGGCGTGGGTACGCCGTGGAATATTTTGGAATGTATTGCCATGGGTATAGATATGTTTGATTGTGTGATGCCCACCCGTAATGGTAGAAATGCCATGCTGTTTACCACTAAGGGTGTAATCAACATCGACAACAAAAAATGGGAGAAAGATTTTTCTGTGTTGGATGATGGTCTTGAATGCGAAGTGAGCAACTATTACAGCAAGGCTTACCTTCGACATCTAATGAAAAGTAAGGAGTACTTGGGGTTGACCATTGCTAGCATCCATAACCTTGCTTTCTATCTCTGGCTGGTAACACAGGCAAGGCTGCATATTCAGCAGGGCGATTTTGCCAGTTGGAAAAGCCAAATGGTTGTGCAACTGCAGCAAAAATTATAGTTAAATACCGCTGTTACACAATATACGAGTCCGCAGAAAGTTATAGCTTGTAAGAAGTTTACCGTAAACACAAATACAGCAATGAAAAAAATCATCTTCTTTTTTATGACTGGTTGCACATTTGCCTTTGTGGGAAATGCACAGCAAACGGCAGTGCAAAATGCCAGTATACCCAAAGATGCACCGGTAGATGTGCAAGTAACCGACTTTAAAAATAATTTGATGCCCAATGAGATTATTATTTTTAAGAGCAAGGTAAACACGAGGGAATACCAGGGGCTAACAAACGAAAGTGGAAAATTTTCTGTGAGACTGCCGGCCGGGGATGTATACGAAATATTTATCCTGGGCTTTAAGGACTCCACCAGTTATAATTTTCTCGATATTCCCGCAACACAGGGCAATGCGTATTACAAAGACCCATTTAAGGTAGATATCCAGTTTCAGCCTTCTAAAACATTCATTTTAGAAGATTGCAATTTTGAAACAGGCAAAGCTACGCTTGAGCCTGAATCGTATGCAGTTATTGATGAGCTGCTGGCATACCTTACCAGGAAGGCTGACGAAAGAATAGAAATTGGAGGTCATACAGACAATGTGGGTTCGGCGGCTGCCAACCTTGTGTTATCGAAAGATCGGGCAAGCTCAGTTATGAACTACCTCATTTCTAAAGGCATAGACCCATCAAGGCTGGAAGCAAAGGGTTATGGAATGAGCATGCCGGTAGAGAGTAATAAAACGGAAGAAGGCAGGGCACAAAATCGCAGAACGGAGGTCAAAGTACTTGAATAATCACTCTAGGTTCATAGCTTGTAAAATCGCTTGCTTAAAGTAGAATGGCCGTTTTCAATCTGGTTGCAAAGTCTGAGTTGTTTACAATTCCTAAATAATTTAGATTGATTTTGCTGCTGTTTTCAATTAACCCGTGGTTTGGGGCATAATAATAATCAATATCCGTTACCAGGGAAGCCGGCGGCACGCCAGCTACAGATATCGTGGTGCTCACGTGAATGACGTTGTTGTAACTTATCCCGTTCACCGTTCTGCTAATTCCCTTCTCCTCAATTTTATTTACCACAGTTACGGCCAGCGGTAAAGAATTAAATGAAATATTATAAAGCTGCGACCAGCTGGAATTTACCGCGGCGCCAGCTTTTAGGTACAAGTTTTCTACCTTACTGCCTCCTAGTGCTGCGGGTAGGCTTTGGTAGGTATAATAATCTGTGCCTGAAACGTAGTAATATTCGCTTGCGCCATTATTGCTGTTGGTATAAACATGATACTGTTTTCCTGCAATGGTGCTATCCCTATTGGTGGAAGTGAGTGTGTAGGAACTGGTGCTGGGAGGAGGAGTATTATTAGTCACTTCATAATTCCAGGTGCTTCCCGCTTTCATATTCATGAAATTGTTGGTGGGATTTGGAGTTGGAGCCGGGCCATTGTCCTTACTGCAGGAGGCGGCAAAAAAACAAGTGATTATCGCAATTAAATGGATCTTTTTCATAGTAAACCGGGTTTTATTCTGTAATAATATGAAATTTAGTTTACAAATTAAATATTAACTCCTATCTTTGCGCTCCCAAATTTATGGCTAAACAGGCACTTATTAAGCAGGATGGAACAATAGTAGAAGCGTTGAGCAATGCTATGTTTAAGGTTAAACTGGAAAATGGACACGAAATACTGGCTACCATTTCCGGAAAAATGAGGATGCATTACATTCGCATCTTGCCTGGAGATAAAGTAGGGGTGGAGATGAGTCCTTATGACCTGACAAGAGGAAGAATCATATTCCGGTATAAATAGTTTTTATAAACGGCTTACGGCTTTGGCTGCGGGCTATTAGCAAATAGATAAAATCAAAAAAGATGAAGGTTAGAGCTTCAATTAAAAAGCGCAGCGCAGATTGCAAGATCGTAAGAAGAAAAGGGCGTCTGTATGTAATAAACAAAAAAAATCCACGCTTTAAGCAAAAGCAAGGGTAAAACCGATGTCGGATGTCGGATTTTTTGATTTATGATATGATCAAGAATCTGCTTCTTAAATCAGAAATCGTTAAATCAGAAATCTTAAATAAAAATTATGGCTCGTATTGCCGGTATAGATTTACCAAAAAATAAAAGGGGTGAAATAGGTCTAACCTATATTTATGGTATTGGACGTTCTACTGCTGTTTATATCCTAAACAAAGCTAGCATCGATATCAACAAAAAAGTGAATCAGTGGGATGATGATGAGCAAACTGCCATCCGTAATATCATCAACACCGAGTTTAAAACCGAAGGTGCTTTACGTAGCGAAACCCAGATGAACATAAAACGTTTGCTGGATATTGCTTGCTACCGTGGCTTGCGTCATCGTAAAGGTTTGCCGTTACGTGGTCAGCGCACTCGTACGAACAGCCGCACAAGAAAAGGTAAGCGCAAAACAGTTGCAGGCAAAAAGAAAGTTGCTAAGAAGTAATTGATAATTGCGAATTACGAATGTAGAATGACGAATATTGAGCGTTTCAAAAATTCGTAATTCACCATTCGTATTTCGTCATTTATAAGATGGCTTGATTTTTTTGAAACAGCGCCGGATCGTTTAAGTCAGCAGGAGGGTTGTTTCAGTCCCGCAAATGGCGGGATTATTTTGATTAACGATTACCTATTTATTAAAAAAAATTATGGCAAAAGCACAGGGCGGTAAGCAAGGCGCAAAAGCAGCCGCAAAAAAGAGAGTTGTAAAAGTTGATGCACACGGCGATGCTCACATCACAGCTAGTTTCAACAACATCATCATCAGTTTAACCAATAAGCAAGGCCAGTTAATTTCATGGTCTTCTGCAGGTAAAATGGGTTTTAAAGGTAGCAAGAAGAACACGCCTTATGCTGCCCAGATGGCAGCAGCAGATGCAGCTAAAGTTGCATTAGATGCCGGTTTAAAAAGAGTAGACGTATTGGTGAAAGGACCAGGAAGTGGCCGTGAAGGTGCTATCCGTTCTTTATCTCAAAATGGTATTGAAGTTTCCAGCATTAAGGATATTACACCAATGCCACACAACGGTTGTCGTCCTCCAAAGAAAAGAAGAGTATAAATCAGTGTTCAACAGTTCAAGGTTCAAACGTTCAAAGTTATGGACCCAACCTTGAACGTTTGAACGTTGAACTTTTGAACATATTTCATAACGGGTGTAGCATTCATTTTACGATTTTTATAATGCTGCATCGTCACTAAAAAATCAATATTTAATTATGGCACGTTATACAGGCCCCAAAACAAAGATCTCCAGGAGATTTGGAGAATTAATCACCGGTAATGGTAAGTGGTTAACTAAAAACAGTAACCCTCCCGGCCAACATGGTGGAACTAAAAAGCGTAAAACTCTTAGTGAGTATGGCTTACAGTTAAAAGAAAAGCAAAAAGCCAAATACACTTATGGCCTGCTTGAGAAGCAATTCCGTAAAACATTTGATGAAGCCAGTCGTAAGAAAGGTGTTACCGGTGAGAACCTGATCAAATTGTTGGAAGCTCGTTTGGACAATACCGTTTATAGAATGGGTATTTCTATCAGCCGCCAGGGCGCACGCCAGTTGGTGAGCCACAAGCACATTACCGTTAATGGTGAAATTTTGAATATTCCTTCTTACAGCTGCCAGCCTGGTGATGTAATTGGTTTAAAAAATAAAAGTGCTGCCAATACTGCTATCACTGCTAATCTTCGTGGAAAGAATCCTAAATTTAGCTGGGTAGATTGGAGCGAGAGCGAACTGAAGGGTACTTTTATTACCTACCCGGAAAGAGAGAGTGTTCCTGAAAATATTAAGGAGCAGTTGATCGTAGAACTCTACAGCAAATAATTAAAAATTGAAAAGAAAAAATTAAAGAGGGGAAATTTAAATACTCCAACTTTTAATTTTGAATTTTGACTTTTTAGTTTTTAATATAATTTTCAAATTAAACACAACAAATAAAAATGGCCATTTTTAATTTTGTTAAACCCGATAAAATCGTTCTTCAAAAAGCAAATGACTTTGAAGCACAGTTTGAATTTCGTCCTCTTGAACCAGGATATGGTGTTACAATCGGTAACGCCCTTCGCAGGGTATTGCTGAATTCACTGGAAGGTTACGCAATTATCGGTATCAACCTGGCAGGAGCTGACCATGAGTTTGCAACTGTAAAAGGAATCACAGAAGACGTGACTGAGATTATTCTGAATCTTAAGCAGGTAAGGTTTAAGGCAATTGTTGACCATGACGTGCATACCGAAAAAGTTACTTTGTCTATCAAAAACAAAACGGAATTCACTGCAGGTATGATCGGGGAAGTTACTCCGGCATTTGAAGTAATGAATCCTGAACTGTTGATTTGTACTTTAGACAGTAGTGCTAAGCTTGATATAGAAATCACCATTGGCAAAGGCCGTGGCTATGTTCCTGCAGAGGAGCATAAAGAAAAGAGTTCACATTTTGGTTACATACCTGTTGATGCCATCTTTACACCCATCAAAAACGTGAAGTACCTCATTGAAAATACAAGGGTTGAGCAACGTACCGATTTTGAAAAGTTGGTGATTGATGTGTTGACAGATGGTACCATCCATCCTGAAGAGGCGGTGAAGCAAGCAAGCCGCATCCTTATCCAGCATTTGATGATCATCACAGATGAGAATATCACTTTCGATACCAAAGAAGATAAGAAAGAGGACCTGGTAGACGAACAGACTTTGCAACTTCGTAAGATGTTGAAGACACCGCTCGAAGATCTTGATCTTTCTGTACGTGCATTCAATTGCTTAAAAGCTGCCAAGATTAACTCATTAAGCGAACTTGTTCAATATGAGCAGGAAGACCTGATGAAGTTTAGAAACTTCGGTCAAAAGTCATTGAGCGAAATTGACCAGGTGTTACATGAAAGAGGCCTTAGCTTCGGAATGGACCTGAGCAAGTTGAAACTGGATGACGAGTAGTCAATTTGATAATTAGCTGATTTGATAATTTGCTAATGGCGAATAATAAAAAGCTAGTCGAAACAATTGAGCAATAAAACATTTTAGCAATTTAACCATTTAACCATGCCCCCGGGCGAAACCTGTAATTCCTGACACGGTACAGGTTTATAAAACAAAAAAGTCATGCGTCACGGAAATAAAGGAAACAAATTAAGCAGAACGGCCTCTCACAGAAGAGCACTATTGATGAACCTGGGTTGCCAGTTGATTACTTACAAAAGAATCACTACAACCTTGGCTAAAGCAAAAGTATTGCGCACTTACATTGAGCCGCTAATTACTAAAACCAAGGCAACTGAAAGTGCTGAAGCAATTTCGCACAATCACCGTATTGTGTTTAGTTACCTAAACGATAAGCACGCTGTAAAAGAATTATTTACAGTAGTGGCTCCCAAAGTTGCAGGTCGCCCAGGTGGATATACCCGCATTATTAAACTAGGAGCACGTGTAGGCGATAACGCCGAACTGGCTATGATTGAATTGGTAGACTTCAACGACATCTATGGCAAAACTGTTGCTGAGGCCGTTGAACCAGCTAAAAAGACCCGTCGTAGTGGTGCAGGTAAGAAAAAAGCAGAAGGTGCCGAAGATGAAATAGCAACAGCAGAAGTAGTGTCTACTGAAGTAAATGAAGCTCCGAAAAAGAAAGCACCTAAAGCCAAAGCTGCCGCTAGTGCCGAAGACGTTGCTGATGCTCCACAGGATGCAGCGGGAGAGACTGAAACTGAAAAAGAAGGCTAGTCTAACAATGATGTTCAATTTAATACAAAAAGCAAACTTTAATTAGTTTGCTTTTTTTTTGTAATTTATTTTGCTCACAAATGATTTTCTTTACAGCATAATTCAAAAACAGATGAGTGACAAGAAGGCAATTTTAATTTTGGAAGATGGCACCGTTATACATGGTACCGCATTTGGTAAGACTGGCACTGCTACCGGCGAAATTTGCTTTAACACAGGTATGACGGGTTACCAGGAGGTATTTACAGACCCGAGTTATTATGGCCAGATAATTATCATGAATACGGTACACGTAGGCAACTATGGTGTGAAACCAGAGGATGTGGAGAGCAATAGCGTAAAAGTAAAAGCCGTCATTGGTCGTAACCTTGAAGAAAAATACAGTCGTTTTCTATCTAACAATTCCCTGCAGCAGTATTTGGAAGATCAGAACATCGTAGCCTTAGATGGTGTAGATACCAGGGCGCTTGTTGCACATGTTCGCACCAAGGGCGCAATGAATTGCATTCTCTCATCAGAAGAATCAGATATAGAAACCCTAAAGAAACAGCTCAGCAACGTACCCTCCATGGATGGACTTGAGCTGGCCTCGGTAGTAAGTACCAAAGAAACTTATACGCTGGGTAAGGAAGACAGTGATTTAAGAGTGGCCGTTGTAGATTTCGGTGTCAAGAAAAATATACTCAACTGTCTCGTGGAACGAGGTGCTTTTGTAAAAGTGTTCAACGCTAAAACCTCATTCGCCGAAATGCAAGAGTTTCTGCCGCATGGATATTTTATCAGCAATGGACCCGGGGATCCCGCACCAATGGATTATGCAATCGACACTGTTAAACAGATCCTAGACGTTGACTTGCCCTTGTTTGGTATTTGCCTTGGCCATCAATTGCTTGCACTTGCCAACGGTGTACCTACTTTTAAGATGCACCACGGACACAGGGGACTAAATCACCCGGTGAAAAACATCATAACTGGCAAAAGTGAGATCACCACGCAGAACCACGGGTTTGGTATTGATCCCGCTGCCGTGCAGGAAAATGATAATATCGAAATCACCCACGTGAACCTGAATGATGAAAGTATCGAAGGCATTCGCATTAAAAATAAAAATGCTTTTTCTGTGCAATATCATCCGGAAGCTACGCCGGGCCCACATGACAGTCGTTATTTGTTCGACCAGTTTATTGAGATGCTAAAACCCTCTCTGCAGCACTAAAAAAATCACAGCTTGCAGTAAGCTCCCTTCACTATTTTGTGGTAGCTAAATCTTTTAAAACTAAAAATTCCCTTTCGGGGTTGAAGGAATTATGAAAATTGCCATTATCAACGGTCCAAATTTAAACCTGCTGGGTATAAGGGAACCTGGTGTGTACGGTAGTGAAACTTTTGATGTTTATCTCCAAAGTTTGCGGGTTAAGTATCCAGCCATTGAGTTCACCTATTTTCAAAGCAACGTGGAGGGAGAACTCATCAATCAAATTCAGCTTGTGGGGTTTTCTGCCGATGGTATCATCTTCAATCCGGGAGGGTACACACACACTTCTGTGGCAATTGGTGACGCTATTGCAGCTGTAAGCACACCTGTGATAGAAGTGCATATTTCAAATATTTTCGGGAGGGAGGAATTCAGAAAGATTTCCTATGTATCTGCCAAGGCTGCAGGGGTAATCAGCGGATTGGGGTTAAAGGGCTACGAACTTGCACTACAATATTTCGTGAGGTAGCGGCTTGGCAACAGTCTTGTTATGCACCAAGGATTTCGCTAATCATCTCGTCGGTAAATGGCTTTGTAATAAGTTTGATAACCGATTTATAGCTTTTTACTTTTTCAAGGTCTTTATAATAAATAGAAGAAGTATATACATACACTCTTACATTCTTTATTGCTTCGGCCTCCATTTTTTCAAACGCATCCATAAAATCCCATCCATTCAAATGAGGCATATTTATGTCCACCAGTATGATCTCGGGCAGTGCCTGCTTTTGAATAATTTTTTGCGATAAGTATTCCAGGGCTTCCACTACATATAGCATGCTCATGATGGCCACATTGGGTTGGTAGAGCCTGATAAGTTCATTACTTAAAAAGTTGTTGATTTCATCATCATCTACCAATAGGATCTGAGTGGGAGCCTGCTGCATCTTACATATTTTTTCTAAAATAGATAATAAAAGTCGTTCCTACATGCTCCTCACTCTCTACACTTATTTTGCCTCCCGTTTTTTCTACCTGGGTTTTTATAAGATAGAGGCCCAAACCTTTCCCCTCAATATGTGGGTGCAGGCGCTGGTAAGGATTAAATAGCCTGTTGCCATATTTAGCTAAATTAATACCTATTCCCTTATCGGTAGCTTTTAGTATTATATAGTCTTTTGTTTTATCGCTTTCAAAGAATAGTGCTGGCTTGCTTCCTGGCCTTTTATATTTTAAGGCATTGGTGATGAGGTTAAGAAGTACGCTTTCTAAAACCTCTGGCGAGCAGTAAACTTGTGAAGCCTTGGAAAAATCATGGGACACATCCAGGCCTCCATCCGCAGCTATCTGGCTGATAGAATTCAGCACATGCTGTAATACCACAGCAAAATCTAAGGTTTCATAAGAGGCAACTTCCTCTTTTCTTGCAGTAAGAATTTCATTGAGGTCGGTAAGCATCTGGTTAAAGTTGTTTACGCTGAATTCTATCTTGTCAAAAAAAAGTTTATTTTTTTCATGTAGATTTTCTTTGTCAAATAATTTTATGAGGCTGCGAAGGTTGGTAACAGGTGCCCGTAAGTTATGGGAGGTGAGATAGGCAAACTGTTGCAATTCGTTATTTCTCACCTGCAGTTCGTAAGATAATTTTTCTAGGCCGGCCTCCTGCTTTTTTCGCTGAATTATTTCGACCTCCAGTTCTGTGGTGCGTTTTTTTACCGCCCTCTTCAAAGAAATACTGTAAGTAAAAAGCATCCCGATAACAATGAGAATAACTGCCAGAAATATCAGTGCACTTTCTAAAAGATTTTCTTCGGTTGCTTTTTGCTGGTTGTAAATAAAGCCCTCAAGAGTTTGATCTTTCGACACCATGTCAAGGGATTTATAGGTATCCAAAATTTTTTGCCACCTTGCCACAGTCATGTGCCCCATCTCTACAACCCCCGGCAGCAGGAGTTGCTTCATTTCTCCTGCTTCATACAGCAACGCATTTTTAGTAACTCCCCTCTCTTTTACGCCAGGTAAAGAAAGGATATAGTCGGCTAATTCGTTGGGATTTTGCATAGCATACTCCCAACCTGCAAAAGTAGCTTTCATGAAACGGTCCGTAATGTCACGATTTTTATCCAAAGTTTTCTCCGAGCAGAAAATGACGTCGCCGTAAAAATCAATTCCATAATTTGCTGGCTTTACCATGTTTACGCTAACCTGTTTTTCCCGCAGCTGAAAAACTTCTACAGAACTATATCCAGTCATTGCATCTGCATTACCATTGGTAATATCTTTATTGTTCCAGGTATGTTCTTTAAAGTTGATAGAATCCAGGGGAATACCATATTTCAAAGCAAGTGCTTTCAATTCTGCAACTCCCTGGTTTTGGGCGCACATAATTGTTTTTCCTCTTAGGTCAGCCGGGGCAATAATATTTTTTTCAAACTGTGAAATAATTACATATGGTGAGTGTTGAAAAATTGCCCCTAATACTTTTACCGGTCGGCCCTCTGAGAAATTGAGCAGGAGCTCCGAACCTGTCACAGCATAGTCAGCATTGCCATTCAGCACTTCGGCTACGGGCGATAAATGTTGCTTGCCAGGCTTGATAACAACATCTAAACCTTCTGCTTTGTAGAAACCTTTAATAGACGCTGCATAATACCCTGCAAACTGAAACTGGTGCCACCACTTCAACTGAAGTCTTATTTTATCTGCTTGGCCATGTACGGTGTTAGCAAAAAGGAGAAGGAAAATGTATAATATCGGATGTCGGGGCATTGTCATAATCAGGAGTCTTCACCCTTCTGGTTTTCATAGCAGAGTGTTGGTAATATTGGTCTAAATTTAATCCTTTATCAGGAGATGATATTTTTTACTAGTAATCTAATTTCTTTTTTCATCAGTTCCAGTTCGGCCATGCGATCCTGGATAAAACCATTGTCCTCTAGTGTACCCATTACGGCATTCATTTCTTCGTTGGTTTCGTACACCATTTTTCTAAACGGGTTTGTGTAATCTTTCGATCTCGATTCAAAGATTTCCTTGCACATCCAGCTTCGGGTAGCTACTACTTGCTGCAGTAAAGACTTGAAAAGTGCTGGAGTAAACTGCCTTGCAGTTATATTCAAGATTTCTAATAACGAAGTGTAGGCATGTTGTAATTTATCTTGTTCGTAATTATCGCCTTCGGTGATGTAAAAATTGTGTACCTCGTCCCAATTTTTTATTTTGCCTACTTTGATGGCCTCTTTTAATTTTTTTATAGATGATTTTTTTATCAGCTGGCTACCGATATTGAGCCATTCGGCCCGCATTAGTTTTGTGCTGAGGGATTTTTTAAAAACGTCAAATGTTTTGAACTGTTGCTTTTTGAAATGGGCCAGCAACTGCGTGGTGCAATAATATTGAACCAGTTCCTCATAAATTTTAGTTGCCTGGGCCACTTTTAGTATCTGTGTAACACGTTTGCTGTTTTCCCAGCCAGTGACAATCGCAGAGCCATCTTCCTGAATGGTGAGCTTCTTCAAAAAAGCAAGACCATCAAATATTTCGTTGATGGTATCGGGTGCCAGGTAGTTGTATTCTATGAGCTGTACTTTGGCAGTTCGTTTATCCCTGTCTTCGTATTTCCGGGCATTGCGTTCTAGTGCGTACATATTGTACATAAACCAATATGCCGGCATTACAACTAATTTATTGTTGGCTACATCATTGCTTACAAGGCAAAAAGGGAGGGGCACTTTTAACTCGGCCGGAAAATCTCCTTTGGCCAATATGGTAAAGGAAGCAAAGACAGAATTATGCTTCAGGCTCACACAGAGGCCAGGCCAAAAACCGCGGCCTGCTATCATCTCTCCATCTGCACTGCGACTGTTGTGGTTGCTGCCGATGGTTGCCCCGGCAGCAATATTACTTTGCCCCATAATGAGCGAAGCACATAAAAATGAGTTGTTGTGATGCTGCTCATGCGAGGGGAATATCAAGGTATTCAACACTTCGCAGCATGAGATGGTGCTGTTATTGCCAAGGTAAGAATTGATAAGTCGGGCGCCATATTTTAATTGGGAGTGGGAAGCCATCACAAAACGAACAGCTTTAACGCCATAAAAAATCCGGCATCCAAATCCTATAATGCCATTGACCAGTTCGCAACCTTCACCTATTTGTGTGTGACGCAATTCATCACTTTTAATAGTCACATTCTTTATCTTATTTGCACCTTTCAGGTAAGCATCGGTGCCAATAGATACATCTTTCAAAATCCGGCAGTTTTTAATAACTGTTCTTTCCCCCACTTTTCCATAGTAGCCTCTTTTATTGTCTACTGTTTGGTCGGTAAACGCTTTAAACTTTTCTAAGAGCGCTGCATCGTCCCGGTACCTGCTCCACAGGTAAGCATCGCCGGCAAGCATTTCTTCAAAAGGTAGAATGCTGCGACCACCATTTTCATTGCACACTTCTATCCAACTTCTCACACCTTCCACTTCACCCTCTTTTATAACACCCACCCCAAATTTTGAATGATCCGTTGCAGCCAGTTCATTCACATTGGCTATCATCACATCGTCCCCAATAATATAATGGCTGAGGTAATTTACATGATCTATACAAATGTTATTGCCTAAATCGCAACTGATAATGGTGCTGTTGTACAGGCCCACAGCCATTTTCAAATTGTGAAATTCCCGGTAGAAAGGCTGAAGGGCGCCTATACGAACAAGTCCATAAAACTTGCAATTTTTAACCAGCTGTGCATTGAAATTTTCTGATACTAAAATCTTGTTCCAGTCATCGGAAGTATTCCTGTTATGCACAAGGGTATCTATCTGCGCAGTGCTGAGTGGCCTGTATTGTATGCCCGATTTATTTTCCTGGTTGCGCAGGTAATATTCATCCATACCCGTTGGGATGTATTTGGCGTCTATAAAATTATAGCCCAATTCCTCAACCGGGTGTGTTTTAATAATGTTCATATGGCCCCTGACTCCGCCGCGGCGGAGAACTTAATTTTAAAGTTTAAAATACTTACTCCAATACCCTATATAGTTAAAGAATAATCAAGCAATTTATTACGCTCCGCAGTTCCCCCTTTAGGGGGTTAGCGGGCTCCCTTTATTCCACCGTCACACTCTTGGCAAGGTTCCTCGGTTTATCTACATCAATTCCTTTTGCAACTCCGGTATAATATGATAATAATTGTAAGGGTATCACACTCAGAATGGGCGCTATCAATTCATCCGCTGCTGGTATAGAAAATACGTGGTCACTTAAACCCTTGCTCACTTCATCTCCTTCGGTAACAATAGAAATTATTTTTCCCTTACGGGCTTTGATCTCCTGCATATTGCTAACAATTTTTTCGTGATAGGAGTCCTTGGTGGCAATAAATACCACTGGCAATTGATCGTCTACCAGTGCAATTGGTCCGTGTTTCATTTCTGCCGCCGGGTATCCTTCGGCGTGTATGTAGGAAATCTCTTTTAGCTTGAGTGCTCCTTCCAGCGCTATGGGGAAATTGTAGCCACGGCCAAGGAACAAAAAATCTGTTGCATGCATGTAATGTTCTGCAATGTTTTTAAGTTCTGCACCATTTTTAAGAATAGCATTTACTTTTTCAGGTACATCCGCCAGTTCCAGCAACAGGCTCCTATAACGTTCCTGGCTGATACTTCCTTTTTCAATGGCAATCTTTAGAGCCAGCATCATGAGAACTGCTAACTGGCCGGTAAAAGCTTTGGTGGATGCAACACCAATTTCGTGGCCGGCATGTGTGTAAGCGCCGGCATGCGAAATACGTGCAATAGAAGAACCTACCACATTCACTACACCAAAAATGAAGGCACCATTTTCCTTCGCCTTTTCCAGCGCCACCAGTGTATCAGCAGTTTCACCACTTTGAGAAATGGCAATGATTACATCGCCCTTATTTACAATTGGATTGCGGTATCTAAATTCTGATGCATACTCTACTTCCACCGGTATGCGGCAAAGTTCTTCAATGATATATTCGGCAGCAAGGCCTGCATGCCAGCTCGTGCCGCAGGCTACTATCATAATGCGATTGGCATTTACCAACTGCGCCATGTGTTGTTCTACACCAGCCATGGTGATGGTGCCAGCTTCTGCGTCTAACCTGCCTCGTAAGCAGTCGTAGATAGTGCTGGGTTGTTCAAATATTTCTTTTAGCATAAAATGGTCGTAGCCGCCTTTTTCGATAGCTGCCAGTTCCATATCAAGTGTAGTGATGTAGGGAGTGATGGTTTCGTTCCCCAGGTTTTTTAAGATCAGTTCGTTGGGCCTTACGATAGCCAATTCGTAATCATTGATGTACACTACTTCCTTGGTGTACTCAATAATGGGAGAGGCATCACTTGCTAAAAAGTGTTCGCCTTTGCCTACGCCTATCACCAAAGGACTTCCTTTGCGTGCGGCAATAATGGTTTCAGGATCGTCCTTATCTACCAATAAAATGCAGTAGGCTCCTGTCACTCTTTTCAGTGCTATACGCAGCGCTTCTTCCAGGCTGCAATTGTTATTTTTTTGGATGTACTCAATAAAGTTCAGTAACACTTCCGTATCAGTATCACTCGTAAACGTATAGCTCTTGCTCAGTAATTCATTTTTGAGCAAAGCATAATTTTCAATGATGCCATTGTGGATCATAGCAAACTGGCCATTGGCAGAAGTGTGTGGGTGAGCATTGCGGTCACTTGGTTCGCCATGGGTAGCCCAACGTGTATGGCCGATACCAATATTCGAGTCTACATTTTTGCCTACGAGGTACTCTTCCAACTCCGCTACTTTACCCTTCTTTTTATGCACAGATAGTTTACCGTCTTTTATCAAAGCAACACCACTACTATCATATCCTCTGTATTCTAATCTTTTTAAGCCTTTTAAAATTACGGGATATGCTTGCTTTGGGCCCGTGTAACCAACTATTCCACACATATATATTAATTTGAATTGTTATAAAAACTTCAAGGCACAATATTATCGAAAATTATGGCTAGTTGCGGTTTTTAGCCTTACTTTAAAGCATCGCATATTTTTAAAATAATAATCATGAAGTTTAGTCTGCGTTGCATTCTATCGTTTTTTTTTATGAGCGTCTCTGCTCTGGCGCTGGCCCAGCCAGCTAGCGACGTAAAACGGACTTTCTATATTGTGCGCCACGCCGAAAAAGACACCGGCAACAATCCTGCAATTTCTACCCTCGGTAAGGAGCGTGCTGCAGATCTTTACCGCAAGTTGAAAGGAAAGAAAATAGATCTTATCATGGTAACGCAGTACCGGCGAACCGGAATGACAGGTGATTCGCTGCGCATCTATAAAAAAATTGATAGCTTACACTATGATGCGGATGCAACCGGAGAAATGTTTTCCAAAAAAATAAGCACATTACCTGCCCGATACAAAAATATTCTGGTGATAGGTCATAGCAATACAGTGCCAACTATTATAAGACAAGCAGGTGTTAAAAGTTTTATGCTAAAAGAACTTCCGGATAATGAGTACGACAACCTTTTTATTGTAAAGACAAAGAAAGGGCAGGCCATGTTGCAAAGTAAAAAGTATGGTGTTCCCTCTCGGCCGGCAAACAACAGTGTCCCCATGCAAATATCACAATAGTATTCCCTGTAAAAAAAAGTAGGCTACAGAAAAGTAAATAACGATACCGGTTACATCAACCAAGGTTGCTACAAATGGCGCCGAGGAAGTGGCCGGATCTAGTTTTAATCTTTTTAAAATGATGGGTAACATAGAGCCCATCAAGCTTCCCCACAACACGATACCCATGAGGGAGAAAAATATGGTGGCACCAATCAAATGCCAGTGCACCCCATAATCGTAAATATGCAACTGCTGCCAAAGCGCAATCCGCACAAGGCCAATGCTACCCAGGATAATACCTAGCATGAGGCCTGTAATAAGTTCCCTACGCATTACAAGCCACCAATCGCTGATGGATAACTCTTTTAAAGCCATTGCTTGTATAATCAGGGTAGATGCCTGTGAGCCACTGTTTCCACCACTGCTCATTATTAAAGGGATGAATAAGGCCAGTACTGTGGCTGCTTCAATTTCTGCCTCAAAATATTGCATGGCGGTGGCCGTAAGCATTTCGCCGAGAAATAGAATCACCAGCCAGCTCACCCTTTTCTTCACCAATTTAAAGATGTTGATATCCAGGTAGGGTTCCTCCAGGGCTTCTGTACCACCAATTTTTTGAATGTCTTCGCTGAATTCTTCCTGCGTTATCCAAAGTACATCATCAATGGTAACAATACCTAGCA
>JANPJW010000269.1:0-4937 GCA_031425715.1 Chitinophagaceae bacterium
GCCTGGAAGCCGGTTGCCTGTTGCGATGGATCTAATTTATCGGCAATAAATGCCCGGTATGGTTCCATGGCAGTATTGTTGCCAGCATCCAATACCCATAACAAACCTGCGGCCATCCATAAGGCGCTGCTAAAAGGAAAAAGAAACAGGGCGATGCTGCACACCATGGCTCCAATAAAAAAATAGGGTGTTCTCCTGCCGAATTTTGGGTGCCAGGTTTTATCGCTTAGAGCACCAATAATTGGTTGAATAATCAGGCCGGTAAGAGGACCTGCCAAATTAAGCCAGGGAATTTCATCTGGCTTAGCTCCAAGAAAATCGTAGATGGGATTCACAGCGCTTTGTTGCAAACCGAAACTATACTGAATGCCAAAGAAACCAACATTCATATTGATAATCTGCCAGAAACTCATGTTAGGCTTGCGAAGGGTCATAAGCAATCGTTGTTTATAACTTGAATATAGTAAAAATAGCAGCGATGCAGAGACGCAAACGTTTGTGGGGGAAAGAAAGCTGCTGCTAATGCTATGCGTTATCCAGCATTTCTTTGAGAGCAAGGTAAACCCCGTTGGTCCAACCAAAGCCATCCTGTGAGTTGTACTCGCCGCCGCCCGCTTCTTTTGTAAGATCTTCTACATTGTATTTTTCCATCATTTTGCCGGTAGCGGCATATACTTTATCATTCAGCGCCAGCCATCGTTGGGCTATATCATTTGCCAGTGCTTGCTCGCCATAGTTTCTCAAACCGCTTACCGCCATCCACTGCAGAGGCGCCCAGCCATTGGGCGCATCCCATTGCTGACCGGTAACCTGCAACGTTGTAACCAGGCCACCAGGCTTTAAAAATTTATTGGTAAGAACCGTTGCTACCTGTTCTGCTTGCTCGGGTGTTGCGGTGTTACAAAACAGCGGTACCATACCCGCCAGGGTCAAAGATTGTTTTTGCTGTGAAGCCTCCCAGTTATAATCAACAAAAAATTGTTCATTGGCATTCCAACAGTATTTGCGCACAGCCAAAGCTCTTTTCTCCGCCAACATATTAAACTCCGCAGCACTTTCCTTACTGCCACTTACTTCATGCGCAGCCGCTATGGTCTGCTCTAAATGAAACAGCAAACAGTTTAGGTCCACAGGAATGATAGCAGTGGTATGTATGGTTGCGAAATTAACTTCGTCTTCAAACCAACGACTGCTGTAATCCCAACCTGATTCCGCACCTGCTCTAAGGTGACGGAATAATTGTGATGCAGGTTGCGAAGCATGTGCGGCGAGTTCTACATCTTCCCTATAAGATTCAGGTCTTGCAGTGTCGTGTTCATCCCAGTATCGGTTTAAGAGTTCACCATCAGCCATTTTTACAACCCGGATATTTGCAGTATTCTTTTCAGTCAATTCTTCAGCGCCTTTCATCCAAAAAGAATATTCAGCTTCCAGCGATGGCAAATAGACAGGCAGGATATCTTTACCCTTTACGCTTGCCAACAGTTGTACCATAAATGAATAAAAAGCTGGCTGGGACCGGCCCAAAAAATAAGTGCGGTTGCCATTTGGGATATAACCTACAGAGTTCAGCAGGTAAGAAAAATTATCTAACATATTTTCCAACAGAGCATGTAAACCCGAAGCTTTTAAACCCAGCATGGTGAAGTAACTATCCCAGTAATATATTTCTCCAAAGCGGCCGCCAGGAACCACGTACGGATGCGGCAAAGGAATCAGGGAACCTTTTTCTTCATCTGGTTGCCGGGTAAGCAGCGGCCATAATTGTTGAATATGTGCTGCTGCGCTCTTTAGGTTATCTGCCTGAAAGTCTGAGGCAAACACATGCGGCATCTCAAAGCAGGAAAGTACAAACGCTTTGAGATTGAAACCGGGCTTATCCCTTTCCTGAAGGTATTGTTCAAGAATAACATCGGTAGATATTTTAGGTATGCAATCAACAAATGTTTTACCGTCTTCAAAAACCTGGCTCATCTGTACGTCTTCAAACAAGGGACTCAGTTCGTAGATTTCCTGCTGCATCTTTTTTATTTTTAATGAGATGAGTTCGCTGTCATAGCATTGTTGGCCACGGCCTTTTTCTGTAATCTTTTAAAAAAGAAAAGCAATACAATAAGGATGGCTATGGGAATGAGGGAAAAGTAAAAAGCTGTTTGGCCACCATAGGCATCAAAAATATTACCCGTGATGATAGAGCCGGTAGTACCGCCGAGGGCAGAGAATACCACGATGAGTCCGCTCATGGATGCATGTTTGTGCGCAGGCAGGTTGCTTAATATTACTGAGTTAATGGCCGGGTAAACCGGTGCTAAAAAGAGGCCTATCAATGGAAATAAAAATGCTACGAGTGGCACATCGGAAAGACTTTTAATATTTAAGCCAGTGATATCTTTTGTTAACGGCACCGTGATAACCACAATCAATGCAGCTGCCAACAAACAACCCAGAAGCACCAGGAGCCAATCAATTTTTCGCAACGCAACCCCCGCCAAAAATCTGCCAAGCGCAATAGAGGCAGACAAGATGCTGGCCATTTGTATGCTGAGGCTGGTTGACAATTTCAAAACATCTTTATTAAAGGTGGGCAGCCAACTCATGATGCTCTGTTCTATAAGCACATAAAAAAATGCACAGAAAATAAATACAAGCACGAGCGGAAGGATAACTAAACGGAGCATGGCCACAAAGCTGTCTACTCCAGACTTTGCAGGTTCTGCCCCTTTGATGCTGCTTTCATCCAGCTTGGTAGAAAGCAACAACAAGAAGGCCATAATAACCAGGCCGGCAAGAATGTAATAAGCATTAAACCAGGTAGTAGACTTAGGATTATCATTGTCTACAAAAGCGCCGAATAAAAAATACCCGGCGAGTATGCCTACCATAAAGAAGGACTCCAGGAAATTCATCAGGCTCAGATGCTCTTTCTCGCTTTTAGTTACCAGTGCTATTGTAGAGAGTACGGATACCTTTATTAAAGCAAAGCCAATACCTACAGAGGCAAACAACAACTTTGTCATTAAAAAACTATTAACAGACGGAATGATCAAACACATGATGGCAACCAAAGCCAGGGCAATGAGCATTGTTTTTTTATACCCGATGCGGGTAACATAAGAAGCTATCAAAAAGGAAGTGGTGGCTATACTTAAATCTTTGAACGCCTCCAGCACACTGGCAGAGCCTTTAGAAATATCAAAATTGTTTTGCACCTGCAGTATGACCGTACCTACACTATTAAGGAGAATAGCAAACACGAAATAGTTGAGAAAAAGCGAAAGCTTGATTTTAAAGTATGGCATGGCGAAATTTAAGATGATTTCAAATATACCCTTATGAATGCTCAATTCCAAAGTTTACATTAGATGGAACCACCTTTCACCAGTACCGATTCCACGCTCACCGATTGACGTATCTCCTGATTTTGTAAACAACCCAACATTTGTGCAAATGCAAGTTTGCCTAGTTTAGAACCACTGGTTTCTACATAAGTAATTACGGGATTATACATAGATGGTATAAGACCGTTGCTAATGCTAACGATGGCAACCTCTGATGGAACTTTTAAATTTAAGTGATGGATTGCTTTCATTACCCCGATGAGTATCAGGTCTCCCATACAAAAGATTACATCTGGTGGGTTGTCTGATGTTAAGGCAGCAAGGGCAACTTGTGTTGAAATATCACTGCTTTCTGAAAAGTGAATATCTAAAGGAGTTTGAGGAGACAATCCTTTAAAAGTTTCCATAAAAGACCTATGACGGATTCTAGATATACTGAGGTTAGGATGCCCGAACAACGCCAATACTTTCTTTTTATTTTTTTCAATAATCGTTTCGGCTGCAATTTTTGCGGCCACTTCATCTGCCATGCACACCGTTAGAAATTCCTTTTGCTCGGGAACCCTGTCATAGAAAATAACGGGTATGCCCAGGTTGATTAATTTGTTATACGGAGCCATATTGGCTGTACCTACCGAGACCGCCGCAAATAGTCCCATCACGTTACTCCTCCGAAAAATATCGAGGATGGATGTTTCTACATTTACGTCGTCTCTTGATTGCATTATTAAAACGGTGTAACCAAAGCGGCTCGCTTCTTCTTCCACAGCTGCAATGAAGGAATCGTAAAAAAAATTATCTATCATCGGCACCAGTATGCCCAGCACATTGCTTTTTTGCGTACGTAGTTGCACAGCCTGGCTGTTGGGTTCGTACTCCATCAATTCTGCAAGTTCTCTCACTTTAACCTTGGTAGCTTCAGAAATATCCGGATGGTTTTTTAAAGCACGGGAAACCGTGGAGATGCTGATCCCGAGCGTTTGCGAGAGTTTTTTTAAAGTACTTTTTTGCATGAACAACTATTTGAAATAAAACTTTTACACAGTAAAGGTATTTTTTTCAAACGACAAGCCACGTGGCACAGGCAAGATGCAACCAGATTATGAATAACAGCATGAAGTACTATCTGATTTTACAGGTCGTTGTAAGATCATAAAGGGCCTGTCTCCTAAAGAGGGCATTTTACACAAAGACCGCAAAGAAATACAAAGTTCACAAAGACCGTTTTGTAATCTATCGTTGCTTCTTTGCCTTCTAATGTTCGATGTGTAAAACTTTCCTATTTGAGACAGCCCCTTTTAAAAAATTTATTGCTGCACCTGCCGGTGAATGAGCCAACATTTATTCTGCTCCATCAATTCTTCCTCTTGCCACAGCATAGCTTCCTACTTTGTTTCCTGTGATGATACCCAGTTCACAATCGCTTCTAAAATGAATGGCACCATACATCCTGGAATCGGAAGCTTCCTTTGCCATGGCGGCAAATTGCGAAGCTTTACCCGGAATAATATAGCTCAGTACCGAACTGGCGGCACCACTAAAGGTACTGTGCCCGCTTATGTAAGCCGGGAAGTTGGGCAGGCCGATGTCAGTTTTAAT
>JANPJW010000270.1:0-1601 GCA_031425715.1 Chitinophagaceae bacterium
TATTTTTTGCTGGTACTGCTCATTGGTGAGTTTACCAATAAGACTATGGAGTAAATTAAGTTGATGGCATAATGGTTTAAAAAACATGGTAAAGCAGTTTGATGAAATATACAGGAAATTATTTTAAACGGATTTTAGGGAGCTCCCTTTTTTAAAAACTTTATTTAAATATAACATGCCTTCTTTTTTGTGTAACAGCATCACAAGGAGGCAGCATACCACTACGATGATGGCCAGTATAAACAACTGCCCTCCGTCGCCCTGCGACTCTATACCAATAACAGCCAGGTGAGAAAGGATTGCTCCGGCCATTAAACCCACGCCCAAAAATGCGCCGATAAAAGCGGTTGCCGGAACCAGCAGCAAAATACTGGTGACTAACTCTATCACACCGGTACCTATCCTGCCCCAGGGTTCTACACCCAACTTGGTAAACAACTCTACCGATTCTGGTGCCGCAGTAAATTTAAAGAACAGTGTTTGCAATAATATTACCGCTGCTGTAATGCGCAGTAACCAGGAGATGATGTTTTTGGTATTCATGTAACTAGTTTTTGTTGGTTTATAATTAAAAAGAAAGATTGACTCCAAAATTTAACCCGGCACTTTGCGGCACAAAACGACAAACTCCACCCACACAAACCAAACCCCCACGCTGTCGTCCATAGTTGGCTTGTATCCTTAGCGCTCCTGGTTTATAGGCTAATCCCAGGTTGTAATAGTGTATCCTCTCCTTAGGATCGTCGTTGCCATAGTTGTACAAATCAATCACAAAAAAAGACCAGCGCTGTTTTAAATTGAATTCCACCTGCGATGCAGCCCAGTTGTTAAATCCACCATTTGCCCACTGGTGCTGCAGTTCCCATCGTATAGAATTTGCTTTACCTACTTTTAAAGTATTTTCAATAATAGCAGTATTGGCATTTACCTCCCCTACTTCTTCTGCCACATACCGTGCATTGTAATACTGGTTGAGATATGTAAAAACGGAGGCCAAATCTGTATTCCATTTCTTTCTTACTTCGAGGCTTACTTCATGATAATATTTTTGCCCGAAACCCAACAGATCCGCTTTGTACTTTCGCTGGTCTGCATAGTACACCCCTTTCAACCCATGCCACTGCGCATAATTGATAGATACATTGGTTCCATACTTTCCACCCAACGGTGTTCCTTTTTTAAATTGGTAAATGATGTCTAACTGCCCTCCAACTTCGCCGGCTTTGTTTCTGTTTGGTTCAAACCCTATGGTCGATTGTGCCGCATACACATAAATATTACCCAGGCTATAATCGTATTGCTTGGTTAATGCCGGCACATAATTTACAAAGCCCTCATTGTATACGTTACCTGCCAAATTTCGTTGAGAGTAAACAGTAAAGTTTTCTAAGCGGCGAAAGCTGGTATTGATACCCAATCCTTTTTTGGAGTAGCCAATGTTTAAAAGATAAGCATCGCCATCAAACTGCAATTCGGGCCTTACATTACCAAATTCTACGAGTGCATCTTTCTGCTTGAAGGCATACTCAGCATCAACGGTGAAGCCCCCTTTTTTTAAATTGCCACGCAAAGAGGTTAGATAAGTACCAGGAGTGAGTTCA
>JANPJW010000271.1:0-12867 GCA_031425715.1 Chitinophagaceae bacterium
TTTTTGTTGATCTATATTTCCGTTTGCGTCCAGGATACTTTCAGCAATATGCATCAGCAACACTTCGCATATAACGAGGTTGCCTGCACCACCCTCTGTTCCCAAGGGTTTTACTTCTACCACTTTGCATTCTAACTTTATTTTACTCTCCATTACCATGGGAGGTCTTACGCTAATTGCAGGCTCCATCGTAAAACCAGCCTTTTCAAATTCGTTGGTTCCTTTCGGGTATTCGCAACTGGCGAGGGAGGTCTGCTGCACCATATCGTAATCCACTATATTGATCACTACCTCGGGCACCTCCAGCACATTTTGCAACGTATGCTTGGTGCTGTTGTCTCTCACTCTTCGTGCCGGAGAAAAAATAACGATGGGCGGATTAGAAGAAAACATATTAAAAAAACTAAACGGACTTAAGTTCACCTGCCCCGCTGCATTTACGGTAGAAGCAAAACATATCGGCCGCGGCGCAACAGCATGCTGCAAGTAGCTTTGAACTTCCATCGGAGGCAGATCTTTTAAAGCAATTGTTTTATCCATTTTTCTTTAAAGCTAAAATTGAAAAATCACTGTCTTCCTGCACGATTGTATTATCGAGTTTGCCAAGGCCATCTATTTCCATTTCTACCACATCGCCGGCCTTTAACCATTGCTCCTGGTAATTGGCATCATTGAGTTTACCTGTGCCATTCAACTCTAAGAAACAACCGGTTCCTGCGGTACCGCTGCCGATTACATCCCCTGGAAAAAGATTTACGCCATAGCTACAGCGCTCTATAATTTCTGCAAAGGTCCAATCCATATCGCTTACGTTTCCCTGGCTCACCTGCACGCCATTTACCTTACAGGTCATGCCCAGGTTCCATGCCTTGCCTACATGATTTTCTTTGCACGGCACTTCATATTCTGTTAATTCATCCAGCGTGACCAACATTGGGCCGATGCAGGTTGCAAAATCTTTCCCTTTTGCGGGGCCAAGGTTTAATAGCATTTCTTCCATTTGCAAACGTCTTGCGCTCATATCGTTCATAATCATCAGGCCGGCAATGTAATCGTCTGCCTGCGCAGCCCTAATATTTCTACCCGGGCGGCTAATTACAATTGCGGCTTCGAGTTCAAAATCAAGTTTTTCAAAATGATCGGGCATGCAGTAAACATCTCCGGGTCCCTGTATGCTGTTATGGTTGGTAAAATAGAAGATGGGGTATTGGTCAAACTCAGGAATCATATCTACTTTACGGTTGCGCCTGGCCGCAGCCACATGTTGGCGAAAAGCATAGGCATCCCGGCAACTGGTAGGGTGTGGTACAGGAGCCAGCAGGCTCGCCTCTTCAAAAGGCCGGCTCATCACATTTCGAACCAACCCTTCCTTTATGCGTTGCTCTACGGCTTTGGCAAGCGGCAACATATCGTCCCAATAGTTTAAAAACATGGCCATGCTTACGGGCAAATCAGGATGCAGCATATCTGTGTCGTATAACTTTCCATCTACCAACAGCGCCAGTTGATCATGGTCGTTTTTTAAATACGTAACTAATTTCATAACATCGTTTTTAGGGTGCAAAAATAGGCATATTCAGTGGGGCTAATTTTTCTACATCTTAGCAAGATATACTTCAACAAACAGCTTATGATCCTACAATTTATTGATATTTTTAACATTGCATGTAGTTGATACAGGTAGTATTTACACTCGTTTCAAAGCAATTATTTATATTTGCTCATTAATTTTCTGTACGATGAAGTTTGAAAAAATTCACAATAAGGGCCAGGCGCAATTATTTAAAAATCAATACCTGGAATATCTGACTAAAACTCATCCTTTGGTTATCTGGGGCATGTATATTCCCATTCTTGTGTTTTTACCCTATTATGCCATCACTACACTAGAACTTCCCTCTTTGAACGTAGCTTTTCTTTTTTTGTCTGGCATGTGTTTCTGGTCTTTTACGGAGTATGCTTTGCACCGTTTTGTTTTTCACTATCACCCTGAGTCTGAGAGAGGCAAACGTATCAATTATGTATTACATGGCAATCACCATGAATACCCAAGAGATAAAGAAAGACTGTTTATGCCTGCAGTGCCCAGCCTTATCATCGCCTCTGTGTTCTTCATAGTTTTTTATTTGATCTTAGGCCAAAAAGCATTTCCCTTTTTTCCTGGTTTTATGTTGGGGTATCTTATATATGGCAGCATGCATTACGCCATCCACGCCTGGAACCCTCCATTTAAATGGATGAAAGCCCTTTGGCGGAACCACCACCTTCACCATTACAAAGAAAATGATATGGGCTTCGGTGTGAGCAGCACCATATGGGATCATGTATTTGGCACCATGTTCGATCTTAAAAAAGAAAAAGAAAATAAAGAAGAAGTAAAGAAACTAATGTTTACAAGAAACGAGGAAAGACAGACGCATTAGCATCTACCATTTGTCTTCTTCAGCTATATCATTTGAGTCCCGGCGGTTTTCCTGCCGGGATTTTATTTTCTGCAACTGCCTTTCTACAATGAGGGCGGCAATGGTATCGGAAGCATTTTCTCCGGTTTTTTGAGCGAGGAGGTGTTCAAGTTTCGCTTCATTAATATCCAGCCGGTATAGAATAGATACCAACCTTTCAAAATCGTGAATAATCAGGCCGTTGATGGCGGCAGATAACCGCACAAAGAGATCGTTATCGTTGCGCAGCAATTCTTCCGGAGCCCTAAATATTTCATTCAACACTTCTTGTTCCGGTATTACTTTCATATTTTATCAGTTAATTATTTTGCCTTTTATTTTCAACAGGTCAAAAATTCTATCCAGTTTTAAACCCATGGAAGTTTCCAATGTTGCTTTAAAATCTTCGGGATACGGATGTTTAAATTTCCATTGATCGTAGTATGCTTTAAAAGCATTGTCTAATTTTTCTCTTGAGGTAGAAATTTCCAGCACATACAACCACAAAGCAGTTTTAAGGTAAACAACTTTGCCATAGTCATCTTTATTGTTAAACCCAACAGAGTTGGTCTCTATTGCACCATCCATAGGAATGCCCTGGTTGATGGCATTATAAATTGCTCTCAAGAAATCTACTGCACTTTTACTGCGCACTTCTTCTGGAATGGCTTCGCCAAAAATTGTATTGCTTCTATATTTCTCGGCCTCATAGCGAAATTGAAAATAACTATTCACGCCCTCATCCATCCAGGGATGATCTCTTTCATTGGAACCCAATATACCATACAGCCAGTTATGACCAACTTCATGCGTTATGACTGCATCCAGTGTTTTTTGGGATGCACCCGGGCTGGTAATCATGGTAACGGTGGGATATTCCATGCCGCCGGAACTTTGGTTTCGTGGACCTTCTACCGCTTTTACCGTTTGGTAGGGGTATTCGCCCAGCCATTCCGAATAATGCAATACAGCGTCTTCTATAAAATTGCTGCTGTTATACCATTCAGTTATATTGGCATAATTATGAAAAGCATAAACATCTTTTACCTGGCCCGAGGGCATGAGTAGTGTGTCGTATTGTATTACAAAATCCTTACTGGCAAACCACGCAAAATCATGCACATTGGTTTCTATAAAACGAAGGGTTTTTGTTGCTGAAGAAGGTATAGCAGTTCTTACAGGATCTAACTTTTTTAATGCCGATCCTATCGCCTTGTCTTCAGTAAGATTCGCAGTAGCGTTATAAATCATTTTTCGGTTGGCAGCACCGGATACTTTATACGCCTCCAACTCAGAAGAAGTTTGCAGGTTGCCGGTTGCTGCTACAATATAGGAGGAAGGAAGCGTAATGCTTACATCAAAACTTCCGTAATCGCTGTAAAACTCGCCCTGGTCGAGGTAGGGCATTTCGTGCCAACCCTTTGCATCATACACCGCCGGTTTAGGATACCACTGCGATATCATATAATAATTATCGGCATGGCCTAAACGGGAGAAATAGCCCGGCACTTTTACATAAAAAGGGGTAGCTATACTAATTTTTGCTCCGGCTGCTAGGGGTTGCGGCAAGAGCAGCTTAACAATATCCTGGTATTGGGGATGGGGTTCCGTTTTGCAAGCTACACCGCCTGCAGTAAATGAGAGGCTGTCTATAAATCCCTTTTCTTTAAAATCTTTCAGTCGCCTTTTTCCTTCCTTATCAGAAGCCACCTGTTTGTACAGGGCAGTTTGATTGTCTTTATAACCGTTGGGCCAAAGATGAATCCAAATAAAAGGAAGCGCATCCGGCGAATGGTTAATATATTCAAAATTGATATTTCCTCTGAGGGAATGTTGTTGATCATTGAGCGCAATGTGCATGGTATAATTTACTTCCTGCTGCCAGTATTGCTGGGCCTGCAGCATGGCACACGAAAGACAAAGCAGAAAGGAGGCAAGCATTTTTTTCATAACGGGCATCTTAATATTAGTAACTGTAAGTAACAGAAAAACGGCCAAAGTCAAAAATTACAGGATAGATTTTTGGCTAGAATTTCTCCAGCACACCCAGCGCAAACAAGGCGAAGTCATACACAGCAGGATCTTTTTTATTAAGCGTCCTCATTTGTGCGGTAAGTTCTACGGCCGCCAGCCAGTCTGTTTGCGTGCGTTGTAGCAGGTTAAACGACCGAGCCACCCTGGCTACGTGTACGTCCAGTGGAATGACCAATTGGCTCGGTGAGATGTTTTTCCAGATACCGAAATCTACACCGCAGTTATCTTTTCTTACCATCCAACGCAGGTACATATTGATGCGCTTACAGGCAGAGTGCTTGGCCGGGCAGGCAATGTGTTTTAAGGTTCTTGTTGGCACATCGGGCCCCGAAAAGAAATACTGGTAAAAACCATTGAGTGCATTTTCTACATTGTCATCTTCTTTATGCATCCATTTTGTAAATGCGGTTTCCAGGGAAGTATGTTTCAAATAATGCATTTTAAAAAACTGCACGAAGTATAAAAGATCAGTTGTGTTAAAAGTACGGTGCTTAAATGCCAATAGTTTTTTCAGGTCCTCGCTGCTATGATGCATGCAAAAATCATGGGGTGCATTGTCCATCAGCCTCATTAGTTCTGATGCTTTGTTGATGATGGTGGTACGATTTCCCCATGCAAAAATTGCCGCAAAAAAGCCGGCAATTTCTATATCCTGTTTATGGGAAAATTGATGTGGAATACAAACAGGATCTGCCGCAACAAAGGCAGGCCTGTTATACATTTTTACTTTTTCATTTAAAAAGATCGCCAGTTGTTCGTTTATCATCTGTTGGTCTTATCGGGCTATTCTTACTTAGCCGATAGCTTGTGTAAGATCTTCAATCAGGTCATCAGCGTCTTCTATGCCCACACTTAATCTAATCAAACCATCCGTTAAGCCATTTTTAATACGTTCTTCTCTTGGTATGCTGGCATGCGTCATACTCGCCGGGTGATTAATTAAAGACTCTACTCCCCCAAGACTTTCTGCCAGTGCAAATAGTTTGGTAGAAGAAAGCACTTTGGTTGCAGCTTCTACGCTATCGTCTTTCAGCGTAAAACTCATCATACCGCCAAAACCACGCATTTGCACTTTTGCAATATCATGATTGGGGTGATCAGCAAAACCACACCAGTACACATGTTCTACTTTTGGATGCTTGCGTAAAAAATGTGCAATCAAAAAACCATTTTCGCAATGTGCTTTCATACGCACATGCAAGGTTTTAATACCACGCAGCACCAGGAAACAATCCATGGGCCCCGGAACAGCACCGCAACTTTTTTGAATAAAATACAATTGCTCTCTCAAGGCCGCATCGTTTAACATCAGTGCTCCTTGTATCACATCACTATGGCCACCCAGGTACTTGGTAGAGGAGTGCATTACAATATCTGCTCCCAGGTCTAAAGGATTTTGCAGGTAAGGAGAAGCAAAGGTATTGTCCACACAAAGCAGGGAACCAGCCGCTTTAGAAATGGCTGCCACCGCTGCAATATCAGTGATGTTCATTAGGGGATTGGTGGGTGTTTCTATCCAGATGAGTTTGGTTTTTCCCGTTACCGCCTGTTGAATATTATCTGTGTGCGTAGTATCTACATAAATAAATTTAATACCATACTTGGCAAATATTTTTGTAAACAAGCGGTAAGTCCCGCCATACATATCATTGGCAGCAATCACTTCATCTCCGGGGTTCAACAATTTTATTACCGCATCTGTAGCTGCTACACCACTGCTAAATGCCAGGCCGTATTGACCATTTTCTATGATAGCCAAAGCATCTTCCAACGCCTTGCGTGTAGGGTTTTGGCTGCGTGCATATTCATAACCTTTGTTTACGCCGGGCGCTTCCTGCACATAAGTACTGGTTTGATAAATAGGCGTCATAATGGCGCCGGTGCTGGGGTCGGGCACAGTGCCGGCATGTATGAATTTTGTACCTAAATTTTTTGCTTTGAAATTTTCTGTACTCATGACAAGGAAATTAATGAGGGGCAAAAATAAATTATAATAACAACAAAGGCGGGTTAAAAAATCAGATCATCCTTGCCGCACACAGATAACGCCAATCGTTGTTATTGGCCTGGTGAGCAGCCTGTGGCACTACCTTTTTTTGCAGTACCTGGGGCTTCAGCAAGTCTGCATTTACGAGTTTCTTTTTGGCTTCGTGGATGTAATCCTTCAACAGGTCGTTTTGCATCCAGGCCTGTTGAGGAGGTTCATAACCTATTTTATCTGTACGCCATACAATGCTATCGGGCAACTTGCCTTGCATGGTGCGCCGCAAAATATTCTTGGTGTAGCCATCGCTGATCTTATAACGGGATGGTAGGGAAAATACAAATTGAACAAGGGCATCATTTAAAAAAGGCAGGCGCACTTCTGTACCATGCGCCATGCTATTGCGGTCGCAATAGCGCAGCAATTCTTCCAGGCCAAATTCCATGGTGTTAAAATAGAGAATGTCGTTTAACTTGGTCACGATAGGTTTGTGAATACCATCCCACTCCCGGCCTCTCATTACGGCCAGCAGATTTTTGCTAATGTCCGGATGGTTCAATACTTGCCAAAGTTCCTTTTCTTCTAAAGCAATAGAAACATGAGATGGTAAAAATGTAGCCAACACATTGGGCAGCCCCCATTGCATAGTCATGCGATGCTGCTTAAATAAATTAGTCTCTTTTCTTGCCTGCGAAAATTTATTTCGGCTCACCAGTTCCTGTATATACCAATGGAGGTATTTGTGGTAACCTGCCAATATTTCATCAGCACCCTGGCCATCTATCATCACTTTCACCTTGTGTTTACTTGCCAACTCAAAGACTTTGTATTGTGCATATATACTGGAAGATGGAAAGGGTTCCTCCTGGTGGTAACACAGTTTTTCGAAGTCTTGGAGCAGACCCTCAGCCGAGGGAGTTACCGAATAGTTTTCAAGGGAAAACTTGTTGACCACTTTATTAATATATTCTCCTTCGTCTTTTTCAAATCCTGGAAACACCGCAGAAAAAGTTTTTAGGGGAGCTGTCAGCCCTTTTCTTTTTAATTCCTGCACAATGCTGTATGCTATACTGCTGCTGTCTAAACCGCCGCTAAGGCTTGCGCCCACCGGTACATCACTGCGCATTTTTTTAGCAATAGAATCTGTAAACAACCTTTCAAATTCTTCTAATATTTCTTCTTCTGGCAGGTTGAGCACTGTTTGCTTATCTATATCCCAATAATTGTGGATGCTCATCTTTTGCGTAATCCCATCTAGCCGCAGGTAATGAGCGGGCAACAAAGAAGATATTTTATCGTAAAAAGTTTGAGATTTATCCGCAGGATTTTGTACATGGCCCAGGGTAAGATAATTAAGTAGCATTTTTTCATCTACCTGCCTGGGAATCCCCATTGCCCAGATGGCTTTCATTTCGCTTGCAAAAACAAAGAGCTCATCTTCTCTATAATAGTAAAAAGGTTTTTCGCCCAGGCGATCCCTTGCCGCAAAAAACTGCTTCTCCCGCTCGTCCCAAATGGCAAATGCAAACATGCCATCTAAATAATACACGCATTTTTCCTTGTAATAATCATAGGCGGCCAATATCACTTCAGTATCGGACTGGGTGTGAAAAACATAGCCCTCATTTTTTAAAGTCTGCCTCAGCTCAAGGTAGTTGTAGATCTCGCCGTTGTAGGTAATGCTGTATCTCTTTAAATAATGCATAGGCTGGGCAGCGGCAGCAGAAAGATCTATAATAGCAAGGCGGCGGTGTGCAAACCCAGCCGTATTTCCTTCATTGCTCCAGAATCCCTCGCCATCGGGACCACGATGTGCAAGGCTGTTGGCCATTTGCTGCAATAAAGTCTGTTGAATAATGTTGGGGTTGGAAGAAACGATACCTGCTATGCCACACATGCTGTAAATATACGAATTGAATGATGAGTAACTATGGCACTGCCTATTGAGAGAAAACTAATGGAAGCACTGCTTTTACTTCGTCCCAGGCCATGATGAGATCTGCGCCGTAACTGGCCGGGGCAAAAACCAGTGTAAAATCTTCCAGGGCTGGTGCTTGCTGTTGCACGGGGATTTCCGTGCGCATAACGTCTTTGCTGGCATCAATGGCCAGGCCCCAGCTGTCAATATTGGTATTCAGTGCAATGATCCACTTATCGGCAAATGGAATACAATAAAGGATATACCTCCCCGCTGGCACATTTTTGCCATCAATAATTACAGGTACAAAAAATTCTATTTCAGTAGCCTCGTTGGCACCCAACCTCCAGGGCTTGCCATAAGAACACAAACTTTTTTCGCTGCTGCTAAAAATTGTTCTGCCTTTTTTATGCGGCCGGCTGTAAATCACCCTGGCTACAGGCTTCTCAGCCTTTGCGTCCCCCGTAAACTTGTGCTGCGGAAATTCCGTGGGGTAATAACTGATATCCATGGGAGATTGATCTGTACTCACATACTGGTTTGGAGATACCTTTTTTAAACTATCTGCCAGGGGCAACTTAGGTCTATCATCGCTCTTGGGGGTACAACAACAAAGTGCAAGTACCAGCACGGTGTGGGAAGCAATTCTCAGAAAGTTTGGCAGCATTATAAGGAGAAATTATTGTAGAGAAAAAGGTAAAGATACTTTCACATCGTCCCACAAAGCATTTAATACAAAGCCAGTACCCGCTTTCTCAAACAGGAGCGAAAAACTCTCAGCAACGCTGGTTTGTTTTTGTACCGGTACATCCATGCGCACAATGTCTTTTTTTAAGTCGTACCTAAAAGAGCCCCAGGTATCGTTTTCTTTGTTTAAAATAATTGTCCATTTTTCGTCATTGGGGATAGCGTATAAAGAGTAACGACCCTTTTTAATTTTTGTGTTGTTCAATTTAACCGGCACATAAAACTCAATTTCAGTTGCCTCATTGGCTCCCAGTCTCCACACTTTTCCATATTCAATTAATTCTCCAAACACTTTTCTTTCATTTTTTTGAGGGCGGCTGTAGATAACTCTGGCCAGCAAGGGTTCGGTAATTTTATCCTGGATCTTTAAAACGGGATAGTTATCCGGAAAATAACTGATGTCTAACGGAGATTTATCTATGGGTGGTAGTTTGGACTGCGCAATGCTTCCAAGGGATATGGTTAGTAAAAATGCAAGGCTAAGTATGTTCTTCATGGAAAATTATTTTTTCAAAGATATAAGAATCACTCCTTTAATAGCTCTGCCATGGTATGGGTGGTAAATGTTTTAACAGAATTAAAAAACAACTGGTGCTGCTGTTTAAAAAATACTTCATGCTCCAAAAAAAGTTTGAAAGCTGTTTCGCTATCAGACAGAAAGCTTGCCCTATGCACCAGCCCTGCAAAACTCTTTTGCATGCCGTGTGCAAAGCGGTAATTATACAGCCAGTTCTGCGACGCCATGTAAGGAAACATGCTTTGAAACTTTGTGGGAAAAATGGCTAACTGTGGCCGAAGCAAAGCATAGGTTTGTTGGGAAAAAAGGAACAGTTCTTTGTCTGTTTTAAATTGAGTAGTATCATTTGCCAAACAATAATCATACACAATGTCTACAAAGGCGCCGGCATACAGGCGATAAGCCGGCTGAAAAATCTTCATCATCTCTTTAGTAACCGGGTGCCGGTCAGTAAAATCATCAATTGCACGGTGCAATTTAATACCGGCTAACACACCCGGAGCATAATCATATTGTGCCTTTCCTTTTACATAATCGCTTATCATATTACCCACCAATACTTCCGGGTGATTAAAAGACAGGTATGCATGCGCCAGGTAATTCATTTTTTAAAGATAAGTAGATGACACTCTTACCACCGCTGTTTTTTAACGTAGCTCTTACATGTTTTATGTTTTTATTAAGATTTGAAAATTTACCGTTTAACTCCAGCAAAATTTTGTGCTCTTTTTGCCTGATGGAGAAGGCCTGCCCACCGCTGATACCATCTTTGCTCTATTTCCTGGCTACCCATATATAAACAGTTTTACATCTACGAAGGCATTCATACTTTTGACTTGCCATCGTTGCAGTAGTTGCTGCAGCATTTAAAAAATATAAAAAGTATAGTCATGAAAAAGATCACCATCATTGCGGCCGCACTGGCATTAACGGTTACTGCCAGCGCCATCAGCCCGCTTCCCATCGGTACCGAAACCGTCCTGGCTCTCTTGGAAAAAAATCGAGCCTCTGACCTAAAAGCAGACGTCACCAACAAAAAAGTAAAAATTGCCTTTACCAACAAATTCAGTCAGGCAAACAAAGTAACCTGGAAGCAGGTAAGCGAATTTTACTTCGCCAGCTTTGAAATGAATGACAGGCAATATGCAGCCGCGTACTCTAAAGAAGGCGAAATGATAGCGGTATCACGCACCCTTAGCAAAGATCAGTTGCCCCTTGCCGTAATCACCAGCCTTGAAGAACGATTTAAAGGTTATAAAATGCAAACCGAGGTGAATGAAATAATCATGGAGGGTGCTACTAATTATTATCTTACCGTAGAAGGGGCCACCCACTTCCTGCAAGTAAAATGCTCAACTGATGGAAATATTACCATCAACAAAAAAATTAGAAAGAAAATCCTGGTTGGGAGTGTTTCCTGAATGTAGGGGAGTTCAATGAGCAGGCATTCTACACTAAGGCCGTAAAGAAATACAAGCGCACAAAGCATTCCGCTGCTGATCGTCCCTGTTTCTTTGCGGCCTCTGTTATTTTTGCTGAATATATTACTCTTAAGAAAGACCTTTATTGAGTTCAACTGTGCGGGGACAAGTTATCCTCGTATTAAATCAACATTCTTTTAAAGACACGGGAGGTAAAAGGTTTGCAGGCAAATAAGTAGTTAAAAAAAATTACTTTTGCCAGCTAAAATGTAAACCATGAGTAAAGGACCCGTTTCTACTTTTATAGAACATCATTACCGCCACTTTAATGCAGCAGCATTAATAGATGCTGCCAAAGGATATGTAACTCACCTGGAAGAAGGTGGTAAAATGATGGTTACGCTTGCAGGTGCCATGAGTACCGCTGAGTTGGGTCTCAGCCTTGCTGAAATGATCAGGCAGGATAAAGTTGCCATCATCAGCTGCACCGGTGCGAATTTGGAAGAAGATGTAATGAACCTGGTAGCACACTCGCATTATAAAAGAGTGCCCAACTATCGTGACCTCACGCCGCAGGATGAGTGGGATTTACTGGAAAATCATTACAACCGTGTGACCGATACCTGCATACCAGAAGAAGAGGCTTTTCGTCGCTTACAAAAACACCTGGTAAAACAGTGGCAGGATGCAGCGGCTAAGGGTGAGCGTTATTTTCCACATGAGTTTCTATACAAAACGGTTTTGAGTGGAGAACTGGAGCAGTACTATGAGATTGATCCTAAAAACAGTTGGATAGTAGCGGCAGCCGAAAAAAATATTCCCATCGTGTGCCCCGGTTGGGAAGACAGTACTACGGGAAACATTTTTGCGAGCTACGTCATTAAGGGTGAATTAAAAGCAGACCTGGTAAAGAGTGGCATCGAATACATGGTATGGCTTACAGAATGGTACCGCAACAATTCGTCAGGCAAGGGCGTAGGGTTTTTCCAGATTGGTGGTGGTATTGCCGGCGATTTCCCTATCTGCGTTGTGCCTATGATGTACCAGGATTTGGAATGGCATGATGTACCGTTCTGGAGTTATTTCTGCCAGATAAGTGACTCTACCACTTCTTACGGATCGTATAGTGGTGCGGTGCCCAACGAAAAAATAACCTGGGGCAAACTAGATATTAATACTCCAAAATTTATTGTAGAAAGTGATGCAACCATTGTGGCACCACTCATTTTTGCATGGGTACTGGGTTGGTAAAATCTTTTGCATAATGTAATTATCAAAGCGGGACCATCGAGTGTCCCGCTTTTTATTTAGAATGGCTGACTTCTTCAAATAATGTCGATTTAACCAGGCTTGATGCGTTGCAATCGTTATTCATAAATACCAATACAAGATTTTTGATTTATTTTTAAGCAGTCATTAACGAGGAACTTTCAGCCATGCATAAACTTGTCTTTTTAATCGCCCTGCTTACAACAGCGTGTAGCAAATCAAGCAACCCTTCGCCAACGCTACCACCGGTAGTACCCACAAAGCAATTAACTATTAAAGCGGCAGACGCATCTTTTATACCCCAGATCCGAAACAAAAGCCTGGTTGCAAAAAATGTAGCAGGCCAGCCGGAAGACATGCTCACTACGCTTAAGAATGAGGGTTTCAATACCATTAGGCTTCGCTTGTGGAAAGATCCTTCAACTGCACTGTCAAGTTTTACCGAAGTAAAAACGTTTGCTCAGGAAATTAAAAGCAAGGGAATGAAAGTGTGGCTTTCTGTGCACTATTCCGACACCTGGGCCGACCCTGGCACA
>JANPJW010000272.1:0-5043 GCA_031425715.1 Chitinophagaceae bacterium
ATTGCCGGTGAAGCCATCGCATACCATGATATCAGCTTTATCCATCAGGATATCTCTGCCTTCGATATTGCCTACAAAATTGATGAGTTTATTTTCTTTTAAAACAGGGTAAGTGGCTTGTGCCAGTATATTTCCCTTTCCCTCTTCTTCTCCCAGGTTTACAAGCCCAACTTTCGGGTTATCTATTTGTAAAATATGCTTTGCATACAAAGATCCAAGCAATGCAAACTGGTTCAGGTTTTCTGGTTTGCAGTCGGCATTCAAGCCCACATCCAACAGTAAGCCTGTAGTCCCATTTTCCCGAGGCATGTAGGCACCAATGGTTGGTCGTAGTACTCCTTCAATAGCGCCGATGCTAAACAAAGCGCCCACCATCATGGCGCCGGTGTTACCGGCGCTTATGAACGCATCGGTTTTGCCGCTGGCCAGTAATTGAAATCCGATGGAGATAGAGGATTGTTGTTTTTCTTTAAGTGCCCTGGTGGGGTGTTCGTGCATTCCTATTACCTGCTCTGCATGCACAATTGTGTAGCCAACCGCCGGTATATGATGGAGGGCAATTTGTTCTTTTATTTTCTCTTCATCACCAATTAATACAAGCTGAATTTCCTTGTTGTGTTCAGCTAAAAAAGCTGCCACTCCCTTTACCGCTTCTGCCGGCGCAAAGTCGCCACCCATCATATCCAGCCCTATTGTGATCATTGCAAGATTTTTTAAATTAAAAATTCCAAAGTCCAAGGTTGAAGTTACTCAATCTTTGATTTTGGAATCGGTTTCTTTAAAGCAAAAAAAACTATGCCTTTAAAGGAGCTTTCTCACTTACAAGTTTTCCTTTATAGAATAACTTTCCTTCGCTCACATGTGCACGATGACGAACGTGCATAACGCCTGTTGTAGAATCTACGCTTAAAGTTGGCGCAGTCGCTTTGTAATGCGTTCTTCTTTTTGCACTGCGTTGTTGACTATGGCGCCTTTTTGGATTTGGCATGACTGTTTTATTTTAAAATTTACTATGAAAATTATGTATGCTACTTATTTTAATTGTCTTTAAACTTATCCAGATTTTTCCAAAGTGTATTGGCATTGTTCTCTACAGTTCTTGCCTCCATTTCTTTCAGCTTTTCTAACACTTCGTTGTTGCACTGAGGTCCTCCCATTTCTTCTCTGCTGCACATACGCTGCATGGGTACACTCAGCAACACGAACTCATATAACCAATTGCTCACTTCCAGGTGGCTTTCTGTTCTGGACAAATAAAACACATCCGGATCTTCTTCCTGCAGGTTCATCTGGTCTGCATTTTCCACCAGTTTTACCAGCATTTTAAACTCGTCCCAGAGATCCATTTTCAATGAATTCCCACACCTGTCACAAGTAACATCGGTAACCCCGCCTACTTCAAACTTCAGCATCATAAAGCCTGTGTTTTTCTCAAGCAATAACTTGATATTTGCACTCACATTGCGAAGCTCAGCCGAACCTTTTTCTATAAAGAACTGGTCATTTAATTCGTAATTAAACTCATGAACCCCGGGCTTCAACCCCACAAAAGGAATTTCAAATGCCCGTCTGTTAGCCATTGTGTTCAGTTTAAAGGACGGCGAAGGTAATAGATATTTATGAATTAAAATTACTGTTTGCACAGTTTTTATAGGCCGCCCCTTGTAAATACATACTAATTCCTAATTTTAAACCTATGAAGTTTAGCAGAAATGCCCGTATCACCGCTGTTTTATTGGTCATCTCCCTGGCAATAAAGGGGTATAGCATGGAGGCTGGGAGGGTTGAATCTGGTTATAGCACTCAATTGTTTCCTTTTTTTGCAAGATTTCTACGGCAGGTTTTTGGCAACGTCCCTGTAAGTATAGGAGATCTTATCTATGCATCTTTTGTTGTTTGGTTTATATTTCTCCTTTTTAAACTAAGTTTTATACTCGCCCAAACACAACCCACCCGGTTCTTTGCTACACGTGCAAAAATATATATATATAATTTTATAATTAGTCTATTCACAGTCTACATTGTTTTCAACCTGTTTTGGGGAATTAATTATAACCGTAAAGGAATTGAAGGGCAACTCGGTTTGCCAGCGCTTCAATATAGCCAGGCGGAACTGCGGGAAATGAATTGCCTGTTGCTATCTAAGGTAAATGAAAGCAAGGCAGCATGGACGGCTTCAAAAAAGGCATACCCCTCTACTAGCAAGTTGTTTATAGGTGTAGAACAGGCTTTTGAAAAAGTAGCAGCAGAACATCCGTTTTTGAAATACACAAATGCCTCCCTCAAACAATCACTTTGGGGCTGGTTTGGTAATTATGCTGGTTTTAACGGGTACTATAATCCTTTTACGGGCGAAGCACAAGTGAACACCAATGTTCCTAAATTTCTGCAACCATTTACAGCTTGCCACGAAGTGGCTCACCAACTTGGCTATGCCAAAGAAATGGAGGCCAATTTTGTAGGGTACCTTGCTGCTGCTGCATCAGAGGATCCTTTATTTAATTATTCGGTTTACCTTGAACTTTTTACCTATGCCAACAGGAATCTTTTTACCACTGATTCTGTCTCGGCAAGGCTAATCAGGAATGAGCTGAGTGCTGTTGTAAAAAAAGACCTTCAGGAATGGAGGTCGTTTAACAACAAACACCGCAGTTTTGTGGAGCCGGCAGTGCGATGGGGTTACGGTATTTTCTTACGAAACAATGAGCAACCGCAGGGCGTACTCAGTTACGATGAAGTAACTGGCTTTTTAATTGCCTACCATAAAAAATTTCAAACCTTGTAGCTTTGAGGAAGGTTGGCTTTATTCTTTAATTATAAAATGAGTATGAAAAATATATTTCGCTTTGTTTTATCAGTAGCCTTGCCGCTGGCAGTGGGGGGTGTCTCCGGATTTTTTACGTCCTCTTCTGTAAAAGGATGGTTTGCCGGCATACAGAAACCTTCATTTAACCCACCAAGCTGGTTGTTTGCCCCGGTGTGGACCTTGCTCTATATTATGATGGGTATCGCATTTTATTTGGTATGGGTAAAGGCTACTCCTGGCAAAATAAAAAGCACTGCCCTCATATTTTATTTTGCCCAGCTATTCTTTAATTTTTGTTGGTCATTCATATTTTTTTACGCCGAACAACCCGGGTGGGCACTGGTAGATATTGTTGTACTGTGGGTATTGATTGCATCAACTATATATTGGTTCGGCAAAGCCTATCGCCCGGCCGCATGGCTACTGGTGCCTTATCTATTGTGGGTGAGTTTTGCAACGGCACTCAATTTTGCTATCTGGCAACTTAACTAAACTGGTCAAAGCATTTGAGCTACTTTTTTTCTGAAGTTTGCATCCTGTAAAATATTAAGTTCGAAAGTATTCATCCATTTTTGAAGTCTGGTACTTTCGGCATTGCTCAAGTCATTGAAAAAATAAGCCAACTCTATTCTTTCTCCTTTTTTAGTAGTAGCATACAATGCTTTTGTGAGTACCCACATCGTGCTGCCACCTTTCATACCCGCATGTTGCAGCCACTGCTTGTTAGCAGGGTTTTCCATCACAGATTCTAGTATAACAGAAAGAATGCTGTATGTCTTTTCATCAAAATATCTCCGGTTGTTTATTACGTTGCAGATGTGTGCATACTCTTTTACGGTGGATGCAGGCAAACGGTCGCTCCACAGTTTTTGCATTTTTAAACTCAAATCCTGCGGGCGAAATTTTGATTTCAAAAGGGTATCATATTTCAAGGCTTTGTGAATGTCGTAAATGTAACGACTATACTGCTCGTCAGATAATTTTCTAATACTCTTCAAAATACTCTCTTCGCTTTTTTTACGTGGATTTTGATACATAAACAAAGATGCAACGATTGGGTAGATGGCAGTATGCTGCCTGATGCCGAGGAGTTGGATATTATTTTTCACATTGTCCATGCCGAGAAGGCCCATCAGGTATTCTGTATTGGCATTGCTGCTGAACAGGATCATACCCCTGGCAACATTTATCAGAGCAATACTATCTCTTTGAACATGCCCTTTCCCTTTTTCATAATTTATCCAGGAAGGATGTGCGCCACCGTCCGTATTTGGTAAATAAAATTTATCCAGCTCTTTCAGGCTCACCAAAGTATTTTCATTAAATACATTTTTTGCAGCCTGCTTGGCAAACTCCAGCGCTACCATTATTTTAACGGTGCTGGCAAGGGGCATTAACTTATCCTTGTTTACCTGCGCCATTATAGTATCATTCTGCACCAGGTACAAAGCTGCCCGCAGCTTATTTTTTGCAAGAAAGTCCAGGAGAGAATCTGCTGTGCCCTGGGCATTACAAAAAACGCCGCTGCAAATGGCAAATAATAAAAACAGGAACTTTCTTTTCATTTTTTAACCTTAAGTGTTAGCGCAACATGATCTGAACTTTAAAAAGTATTTTTCCACATCATACTTTCCACAGGCTTGTTGTGCTGGCCGCTGTACTTTGCATTTTTTTTCTCGTTGTATTTTACTTCAATTTCGCCATCCACCGGGAAATAGATGAGTTGCCCGATAGGCATGCCCTTGTAAACACGTACCGGTTGTTTTACAGAAATTTCTAATGTCCAGTTTCCACAAAAACCTACATCTCCTTTTCCGGCTGTGGCGTGAATGTCTATACCAAGACGACCTGTAGAAGACTTTCCCTCAAGGAAGGGTACATGTGCATGAGTTTCTGTGTATTCTTCTGTAACTCCCAGGTAAAACATGTGAGGCAAAAGTAGAATGCCATCATCAGGTATATCAAAATGCTTAATAGTGTTGTGCTTTTTTGCATCAAGTTCTGCATGTTCGTATGTAGCAAGGTAGGGCCCAAGGTGCACATCGTAACTATTGCTTCCGAGGCAATCTCTTGTGTACGGAACTATTTTAATAGAACCTTTTTCTATCTCTTCCAATATGCGGGTATCGCTCAATATCATTCTTAATAAGTTTATTCGTTTATTTGTAAAAGTAATTTGTTTACACTTCTGCCTTTCAATTCATCTGCAGTATATGCCACTGGTTTATCAACAAAAT
>JANPJW010000273.1:0-14586 GCA_031425715.1 Chitinophagaceae bacterium
CCCTTGTAAGGTCTTAAACGTAGAGCCCGGGGAATATTTGGCACCAATGGTACGGTTCAAAAATGGAATGCGGGGGTCTAACAACAACTCCGTGTAATGCTTTTTTCTTTCGGCACCGGTAAGGAGGCGGGGCTTGTAAGTAGGGGCGCTTATCATTGCAAGGATACCACCAGTTTGCGGATCTATGGCTACCACTGCTCCCACTTTATTTTCCATCAATCTTTCGCCCAGTTCCTGCAATTCAATATCAAGAAAGGTATGCATGTTCTGCCCTGCAATGGCAATGGTATCATATTGACCATTCTCCCATCGGTCTGTAAGCCGGTTTTTATTATCTCTTTTGTAATATTCAATGCCACGCTTACCCATCAATACTTTTTCGTACGAAAGCTCCAACCCGGTTTTTCCTGCATAGTCGCCGGAAACATAACCTTCATCCGGATGTTTTTTTAAAAAATTAGTATCTACTTCCGATAAGTATCCAAGAATGTTTCCACCAGCATCGTAAGGGTAATCTCTTACAGGGCGCTCCTGCAGATAGTACCCGGGCGCAAACTTGTACATATTCTCGTTGAGCTTCGCCATTTTTTCTTCGCTCAGCAGGGCTTCAAATATAGAGGGGCGGTAACTTTTATTTTTGATGATGGCTGTAAGGATGCGCTGGCGAAATTCAGCTGTGTCTATACCAAGAATATTGCAGAGCATACTGGTGTCAGTACCCCTTATTTTTCCCGGTGTTACCATCAAGTCGTAGATGATGGTATTGCGTAAGATTGGCCTGTTCTTTCTATCGTAGATGATGCCCCTGTCTGGATACACCACTTTGCGAAACATACCCTGGTCGTCGGCCATTATTTTGTACTTGGAAGAAAACACCTGCAGCGTAAATAATCGGATGATGATGATAACGATCATACTGACAAATATCAGGCGGATCACATTTCTTCTAGACTGGTTAAATACGGACATTGAGGCTGCCAGGTGTGTTTATATTGTTTGAAAGGTTCAAAAGTTCAAAGCCTGCCTGCCATTAGGCAGGGTTCCAGGGGTTTCAAAAGTTTCAAGGTTTGAAACGTTTAATCTTTAGTTTGTTTCAAAGGTTGCAGAAGTTTCAGAGGTTAGGATTGTTAACCTTTGAAACACTTTAAACTTTTGAAACCTTCGGAACTTGTTCAAAGTTCCCTACTTAAATTGTATTTGTCCTAAACTTTTGTTTGCGAACAAAAATAAGGTCGGTAATTAATATAAGTAGTAAACAAATAGCTGTGCTTAATATTGTTTTACCCAGGAAATACCAGAGGTTTCCAAACTGCCATGCCTCCAGCACAAACAGCCAGGCATTGTGTAAAAAGGCAAAAAAACCGATATAAACTGCGTAGGGCAAAAGGCCACCTAAACTTTGAATGGAAGGTTCCGCATAGTTGGTTTCTGAACCTTCTTGCGGGATGAGCATGTTTATGAGAAAAGGGCGAACATAGGCAATGAGCACACAGGCAGCGGCATGAAAACCAGGTTGGTGACGGAAACTATCCAGCGTGAAGCCCAGCCCAAAAGCGATGAGCATTAACCAGGTGCGCTGCATTTTAAACGGTAGCCAAAGAATAAATAAAAAGTAGAGGTAAGGTGTAACCAACTGATGCAGGTGTATCTTATCCAGTACATAGACCTGCACCAGTATAAACAGGACAAACCTCACTGCGTTTTTTAAAATATTATTCATGGTTCCTACTTACTGTTGTTTTTAGCTTTTTCCAGCAATTGATCAATGGCGGGTTGATCTATATTGTTGATGGCATAGGCCCATTCTAAATTATTAAAATTAGAAGCTGTGCGCACACTGATTTTGTAATTATTGGTGGCTGTTTCCAGAAAAACCTCCTCTATTCTACCCACCAATAACCCTTTGGGAAAAATGGTACTGAACCCACTCGTAATAACACTATCCCCTTTGGCCAGTTTGGTGCTTTTAGGAATACCTGTGAGGGTTACAAGATTTGGGTATTTTCCATCCCAACTCACGGTGCCGGTTTCGCCGGTTTTTAAAAGCTTGCCACTTATTTTACTGTCTTTGTGCAGGAGACTCATCACAACGGCGTACTCACCGCTAATATCTGTTATTACACCCACTACCTCGCTGTTGGGACCTACAATACCCATACCTACCCGCATCTGCTTTGTGTTTTCAGTTTGCAATACCAAAAAATTGCTCGGGCTTGTTACGGCATTGGCCACCACTTTTGCATGCATATAGGTAAACTTCCGGTATTGCTGAATAGAATCGATGCGAAGGGTATCTATCACTTGTTTAAAGCCGCTGTCTGGCAAACTAAAATTAGCTGCCAGTTTATTATACAAAACCTCATTGGCCTTTACGAGAGAGTCATTTGTTTTTTTCAGTTGAAAATAATATTCAATACGATCGTATTGAGAGTTAACCTTGCCTGTAATGCGGTTGGCACTGTTGCCAAACATGGCATGGTGATATTTACTGTATTGCACAATCAACGTGATGCAGACTACCTGTAATAGGAGAAATACCAGGAAATTAAAATATCGGCGGATGAATAGGAAGATATTACGCACCGGAGAGAGAAGATTTAAAGTTAAAATTCTAAATCCCGAAAAGCAACAGCCTCCGGAATTTAGAATTTGTATTTTTTAAGTTGAATGAGCCATTATCTCATTACAAAAGGAAAACGGTCGTAATTTTTCAAGGCAATACCAGTTCCTCTTACTACACTCTTAAGTGGGTCATCGGCAACGTGAACCGGCAACTTAATTTTGGCGGCTAGTCTTTTGTCAAGGCCACGCAACAAAGCGCCCCCGCCGGTAATGTATAAACCTCGACGATAAATATCTGCTGCCAGTTCAGGAGGCGTTGTTTCCAGTGCCTTTAATATTGCCTCTTCTATTTTGAAAATGCTTTTGTCAAGCGCTTCCGCAATTTCCTGGTAGCTCACCATCACTTGCTTGGGTATACCGGTTACAAGATCGCGGCCGTTTACCGGTATATCGTCTGGTGGATTTTCCAGGTCTTTCATAGCTGCACCCACCTGTATTTTAATTTGCTCTGCAGTACGTTCTCCAATCAACAAACTATGGTAACGCCTGAGAGCTTCCATGATGTCTGCAGTAAATTCATCGCCGGCAATACGAATGCTTTGATCGCAAACGATACCTGCAAGCGCAATTACGGTAATACCGGTGGTACCACCGCCAATATCAATAATCATGTTTCCTACAGGCTCTTCTACATCTATACCAATACCCAGCGCTGCGGCCATGGGCTCATGAATAAGATAAACTTCCTTTGCACCTGCCTGCTCCGCACTATCTCTTACGGCACGTTTTTCTACCTCGGTAATGCTACTCGGGATACAGATCATCATTCTCCAACTAGGAGCAAAAAGTGGCTTCTTTTTATAAACCAGTTTTATAAGCTCACGTATCATTAATTCGGCAGCATTAAAATCAGCAATCACACCATCCCGCAAGGGGCGCACGGTGCGAATACTTTCATGGGTTTTTTCGTGCATCATCAATGCCTTTTTGCCCACCGCCAATAAGTTTTTAGGATTATTTCTGTCCAGGGCAACAATGGATGGTTCGTTTACCACCACTTCGTCATTGTGAATGATGAGGGTGTTGGCGGTTCCAAGGTCTATTGCAATTTCTTGTGTGAAAAAATTAAAAATTCCCATGTTTAGTTTGTGAAGACTTATGAGTGTGTGAATGCAGCAAAGTTGATGTAAAATATTGGATTAAACAACGCTAAAAAATTATTTGTCAAAGGTTAGCAAGGATGTGTAGCAAAGGTTAAAAGCTTGTGAATAAAGGATCGTACTAATATATTTAGCTTTTGCGGTAACCGCTCGTTTTTTGCCGGACAGCCTACAGCCACACATTAAAACTTATATAAACTCGTAGCCAATATCACGCCTATAATTGATCCCTTCAAAATGGATTTGGCGCAATGCCTCTTTAGATTTTGTACAGGCACCTTCTACATCTATTCCAAAAGAACTAACTACCAATACCCGGCCACCGGCAGTGAGTACCCTTCCCTCGTGCGTTTTGGTTCCGGAGTGAAAATACATGGTATCTGCTTCATGGATTTCGGCGAGGCCATCTATTTCAAAGCCGGTTTCATGCTCCCCCGGGTAGCCGCCACTCACCGCTACAATGGCAACTGTGCTACGTGGGTCTATTTGAATCTCCATTTCTGTCAGGCGTTGTTCTCCTGTGGCCAGTAACAAGTCTACCAGGTCGTTCTGCAACCTCGGCAGCACTGCTTCAGTTTCAGGATCGCCAAGGCGGCAGTTGTATTCAATTACCATGGGCTCGCCGGCATCTATCATCAATCCAAAAAATACAAACCCCTTATAATCCAGGTTATCTGCCTGCAGTCCCTTTACCGTTGGCTCTATGATGCGACTAATTACTTTTTGCCGCAAGGCATCGTCAAAAAATTCTACAGGGCTCACCGCACCCATGCCACCGGTATTCAATCCCGTATCGCCCTCGCCCACTCTCTTGTAATCTTTTGCCTCGGGCAGCAATACATAGTTTTTGCCATCTGTCAAAGCAAACACACTCATTTCTATTCCCTCTAAAAATTCTTCAATTACGACTTTAGCGCCGGCTTCGCCAAATTTATGTCGATGGATCATTAGCTCAAACTCGGCGGAGGCCTCTACATGCGATTGACATATAAGTACTCCCTTCCCTGCGGCCAATCCATCTGCTTTAAGAACGATGGGAAGGCTGTGCTGTTGTATATACAATAACCCGTCATCAAAATTTTCTGCAGTAAACTCCTGGTAGGCAGCAGTGGGGATGTTGTACCGCTGCATAAACGATTTGGCGTAAGCCTTGCTTCCTTCCAGCTTACTTGCTTCTGCGGTTGGGCCAATAACGTGTATGTGACTCGTGGCTTCTGCATCTTTAAAAAAATCTACAATTCCTTTTACCAGGGGTTCTTCCGGCCCTACTATAAGCATGTCTACCTTGTGCTGTATGGCTGCACTGGCAAGGGCTTCAAAGTCTGTTGTTGAAATGGGCAGGTTGGTTCCGCAAAGTGCTGTTCCCGCATTTCCTGGTGCAATAAAAAGAGTTTTGCAATGGGGACTTTGGTTGAGTTTCCAGGCCAGGGTATGTTCCCTGCCCCCGGCACCTACAATTAGAATGTTCATGCAATAGAGGATTGTGATTGGGTTAATGAGTTGTAAGCGAAATTAAACACACAAACAATATGAACGTAGTTTATTTATAAGATAACATACCGTTCATATATTATTTTATAAAATCATCGGTGTGTTTTAAAGAAAGGAATTTGTGTGCTGTTTAAAGAATTTCACTATTTTGGGCTCACTAAACAAAACGTACTAAGCAATTAAAAAAACTATTTATGAATGAACCAGTAATGCCAGCTAAAGGTCATCCCAAAGGTTTGTGGGTGCTTTTCGGAACAGAAATGTGGGAGCGGTTTGCTTATTATGGCATGCGTGCAATATTAGTACTCTTCATGACGAAAGCACTGATGTTTGACAAGGTTTTTGCATCCAACCTCTATGGCAGTTACACCAGCCTTGTTTACCTAACGCCGCTCATTGGTGGTTTTGTGGCAGATCGTTTTTGGGGTAATCAACGCTCTATTATCGTTGGCGGAATTGTAATGGCACTTGGTCAGTTTGTATTATTCATGTGTGCATCTACCTATGTATCTGCCCCGGATGTTTCTGCATTTCTATTCTTCGCAGGCCTCGGTTTGATGATTGCGGGCAACGGTTTCTTCAAACCCAATATCTCATCACTGGTTGGGCAGTTGTATCCCAAAGCAGATAGAAGAATCGATTCAGCCTACACTATTTTCTATATGGGTATCAATGTGGGCGGGGCTCTTGGTCCGTTCCTTTGCGGGTTGGTGGGTGATACCGGAAACCCGGCTGACTTTAAATGGGCCTTCTTAACGGCTGGTATCGGAATGTTGTTAGGGGTTGCTGTACAGCTATTGTTTCACAAAAAATATGTTCTAGATCCGCAGGGGAAAATTCTTGGAATGACACCTGCCAATGCACCCGTTGCCTGGACCAAGCCAGTTCTTATCATTGTTGGTATGGCGCTTTTTTCCTCCCTTGCCATTGGTTTACTTTACCTAGATGCCAGAGTGGTAAGCTATCTTACCTATCTGTTGATAGCAGCCACCCTGTTTATCGCCTTCATTATATTCTCAGATAAAACACTCAATAAAATAGAGAAGCAAAGAATTGGTGTAATTTTTATCGTAGCCTTTTTTGTCATATTTTTTTGGAGCGCATTTGAACAGGCTGGCGCTTCTCTAACCTTTTTTGCAGAAGAACAAACCCAGCGAGATCTTGGGTTCTTTACCGTTCCGGCCAGTTGGTTCCAATCGCTCAACTCAATATTCGTAGTTGCATTCGCTCCCATTTTTGCATGGCTTTGGTTGAAGTTGGGAAAAAGGGAGCCTTCTTCTCCTACCAAAATGGCCATAGGCTTAATGCTGCTTGCCCTCGGTTATTTGTGGATTGCTTTCGGTGTGAAAGACGTAGGTGCTGGCATTAAAGTAAGTATGATATGGCTGATAGGTATGTATGCTTTGCATACCTGGGGTGAGCTCTGTCTTTCTCCTATAGGATTATCGCTGGTAAATAAACTTGCTCCTTTTAAATATGCGTCGCTCTTAATGGCTGTTTGGTTTTTGGCCAATGCCGCCGCTAATAAGCTGGCTGGTGTTTTAAGTGCGCTTTATCCTGACGGAAAAACGACCTCCTTTGTAGGTTACGAGATGAAGGACAATTATGATTTCTTTATTTTGTTTGTGGCAATGGCCGGTGTTGCATCTCTCATTTTGTTTTTGCTGAGTAAGAAATTGCAGCAGATGATGCACATAGACCAGGAATAAACTTACTGAACGAACCAGGAAAAAGGCGATCAATAGGTCGCCTTTTTTTAACTCACCAACTCAAAATTTTCGACGCATGAGTACAGCTGCCAAACACCCTAAAGCTCTCCCCTATCTTTTCTTTAGCGAAATGTGGGAACGCTTCGGCTACTACCTGATGATCGGTATTTTTTTATTGTACCTCAAAAATGTAGAGCATGGTTTTGCCATGACCAACAGCGAAGCGTCCGACCTGTACGGAACCTTTATAGCGCTCGTTTTTTTAACTCCTTTTATTGGTGGCCTTTTGGCCGACCGGTATTTTGGTTACAAAAGATCTATCATCGCCGGTGGCTTGATGATGGGTGTAGGCTATTGCCTCATGGCCCTGCACAGCCTCCCCATGTTGTACCTCTCTATGACGCTGGTGATTGTGGGCAATGGTTTCTTTAAACCAAACATTAGTACCCTGCTTGGCAACCTTTACTCTACACCAGAGTTTGTGCAACGCAAAGATGAAGGCTACAACATTTTTTACATGGGTATCAATGTGGGTGCATTTATTTGCAATTTTTTCAGCGCAGCCATCATCATCATCTGGGGGTGGAAGTATGCTTTTGTTGCTGCAGGCATTGGTATGTTTCTCGGCGTAATCATTTTTATGTCGGGCACAAAACATTATAAGAGCGGGGACATTCGCAAGCCAATGACCAAGGAAGACATGCCTTTCGGTAAAATAGTATTGACGATCCTGGTCCCTTCTGTTGTAGCGGGCGTATTAGGCTGGCTGATTCCTGGTAATATTTTTCAGAGTGACAGCAATGATGCATTCATTTTTGCCTGCATCCCTGTTATCTATTTTTATGCTTCTCTCTACTTTAAAGCAACACCCGAAGAGAAAAGGCCCATTGCCGCACTGCTCGCCATTTTTGCTGCAGTCATTATGTTTTGGGCTGTGTTTAAACAAAATGGTACGGCTCTCACCATCTGGGCTGATACATATACCAACCGGCAGGTAAGCGGCACAGCTGGCGATGTTTTTAGGGGCATTAAACTGGCAGAAGAAGTAAGTTATCAAAAGGATAGCGTTGTGTTGTACGATGCACAATTCAGGATACAGAAAAAGGATGGCGAGGTAGTAAAAGAATTTAATTACCCTTCGTATTTTAAAAACGTGGTTCCGAACCAATTGCCGGCAGACGGCGAGAAAGCTACACTTTGGAGTACACCGCTGAGTCAATCCATCAACCCGGGTTGGGTAATATTGCTAACGCCGCTGGTAGTTGCCTTCTTTGCCTTATTACGCAAAAAAAATAAAGAACCCTCTACCGCTACCAAAATTGCATTTGGTTTGCTCATCACCGCACTGTCTGTGTTGGTAATGGTAGGTGCCGTGTATGTAAGCAACAATGGGGCAGAAAAAGCAAGCGTTTGGTGGTTGATGGGATCCTATGGAGTGATTACCGTGGGCGAATTGTTGCTCAGCCCCATGGGACTTTCATTGGTATCTAAATTAAGCCCCGTTCGCATTACAGCACTTATGATGGGCGGCTGGTTCCTGGCTACTTCTATTGGCAATAAACTCTCTGGCATTCTCGCCACTATGTGGGATGGCTACGAACACAAAGCCAATTTCTTTTGGGTAAATTTTGTATTACTACTCATAGCCACCTTTATCATTTTTGCCATGTTGAAATGGCTGAACAGAATTATGAAAGAAAAAGGAGTGAAATAATTAAAAAGTAAAAATGTAAAAAAGCGAAAGGGCATCTGGGTAAGGCTGCTATTTTCAGCTCTTGATGTGTACGGAGAAATATTCTGTCCATTATTGATCATTCAAAAAGCGGTGAGCTATCAAAGTATAGCTCGCCCTTTTTCTTTTTAAATACATTTGCGTTATGACGAAATCGGCTGTTTTCATTCGATACATTAGAAAGATTTTTCTCTTAAAGAAGGAGGAGGAAGAATCTATCACCTACAAAGAAGTAGAGGAGAGTATTTATTTCTATGGTCACAACCTATGGATCCTGGGCTTCTCCATGATCATCGCCAGCATTGGTTTGAATATGAATTCTGCTGCCGCAGTTATTGGCGCCATGCTCATATCTCCGCTCATGGGTCCCATCATAGGGGTCGGCTTCGGCCTGGCCATTCACAATTTTGAAATGATAGGGAGATCCCTGCGACATTGGTTATTGGCCGTCATTATAAGCCTGGTTGCATCTACTTTGTACTTTTTAATTACCCCGGTACACGATACCACTTCACAACTATTTTCTTTTATCAGGCCCACGATATTCGATGCGCTGCTTGCTTTTTTTGGAGGCTTAAGCGGCTTTCTCGGTATTGCCAGGAAAGATGGAAACAAAGTGATCTCCGGCGTAGCCATTGCCACTGCCTGCATGCCGCCACTCTGTACTACGGGGTATGGAATTGCTACCATGCAGTGGGAATATATTTGGGGAGGTTTCTATTTTTATTTTATCAACTGTCTCTTTATTGGATTAGGAAGTATGCTCATTGCCCGCTACATGAATTTTACAGCACTGAGCACGCCCTTTAAAGATACCTTCCTGCATCGGAATGCGGCGAGGATAGCCTATGGCATTTCTTTCATGGCCATCATACCCTGCATTTTTATTTTCCTCGAGATGTACCGGGAGAATAATTTTAAGAAAAATGCAGAAAGATTTATTGCATCAGTTGCTGAAAACGATCATGCCATTCTTACCAAGAACATTGTGTACGCAAAAGATGCCCCGCTGGTGGAACTAACTTTTGTAGGCAGTGCTTCAGATCATGTTGCTAAAGACAGCCTGCAAAAACAATTGAATTGGTATGTTCCTTCAGCAAAATTAAAACTGAATTTTACCAACCCACAGGAAAATGTGAATGAACCGAGGCTTCGGGAATTGATCAACCGGATCAATACCCAGGACAGTATTATACAAATTTTGAAGAAAAAAAACGCTGACCTGTAAACTCTTCGCTTTCGCCTCCATAATCAATTCAAAAGTAAAAATTAAAAATTCAAAAAGGAGCAGCATATAAAATGGTTACTCCTTTTTGAATTTTTACTTTTAAATTTTTACTTGCTATATAAACTTCAAATAATCATACTGCTTCCCCAGTATTTTTTTATCATCGCTGCCCAGCCATTTATTTAAAACGGTGGCATACACATTTTGAAAATCTACTTTGTGTTTTAGGTCGCCATCATTCAAATCTGCAAGGTTGGGCATGTCGTTTAAAACGCCTTTTTGCTTGAGCCCTCCACTAATGAAGAACATATTGTTAGCCGTGCCATGATCGGTGCCATTGCTCGCATTTTGCGAAACCCTGCGGCCAAATTCGGAAAAAGTCATCATCAGCACATCGTCAAAACGGTTGTTCTTCTTAAGGTCTGTGGTAAATGCTTTGATAGCATCATTCAGTTCTGTAAACAAACGCTTCTGCTGCGCTTCCTGGTTCACATGGGTATCAAAACTTCCCAGGGATACATAGTAAACCTTGGTGTTAATATCACTCATGATCAACGATGAAATGGTCTTTAAATTCTTACCCATTTCTGTAGCAGGATACACTGCATTGGTAGGATGCATTTTGCTTTGTTGAAATATGTAGTCTGCACTGCTGAGGGTTTCGCTCATGGTTTTGTATAGGTAATCAACCGTTTCTTCCGTACTATGATGTGCAGCATTGATGTCTTTGTAAAACTTCTCATTGCTGCTGCTATACAACCTGCGTGGATCTGTAAAAGCCAAACCATTCTTTTCATTTCCCTTTAAGGCGAGGCTGAGCACATCATCAATTTCCAGGGCTTGGGTTGGTTTGTCGCATCCGTTGCATTGTGCATCCAGGTAACGGCCCAGCCAGCCAGTGTGCACATATTCATTGCTTGCACTGGCGCTGTGCCAAATGTCCATACTTCTAAAATGAGAACGATCCGGGTTGGGATAACCCACGCTGTTTAAAATTGCAAGGCTGCCATCGTCGTACAATCCTTTGAAAGCTTCCAGCGCCGGGTTCAGGCCCACATCGCTTGTAAGGTTTAAAGCTTTGTCTTTGGTAATGCCCAACCTTGGCCGTTCCCGGTAGTAAATATCATTGCTGATGGGTACCACAGTATTTAAGCCATCGTTGCCACCGCTAAACTGTATTACCACCACCACTTTGTTGCCAGCCGGCACCATATTCTTTTGCTCAAATGCTTTTAAAAACTTGGGCAGCATCATAGTGGCCGTAGCCAATGAGCCTATCTGTAAAAATTCTTTGCGTTTAAATAACATAATGTGCGCCTCCTGTTTTCTCCTCAAGAGAAATTTAAATGATTAAAATTGTTGCAGCATTCAGCAAAGCTGGTACTCCGGCGTAGTCATCAATTGAATGACGGTGGTTTTAATAAAACTTTCCCTGCTTTCAGATGAAACATATTTGCTTAACAAGTTTACGTCCACCCTGCCTGGAGATTGCAACAGAGTATCCGCAATTTTTTGGCCTAGCTGTTCTCTTTTAACTTTCTCAAATATTTTGGTTACCGGCTGCCAGTCAATGGCTGCGCTAGCCCCTTTGCTTGTGTACATTTTGTTTTTATTGATACGCATTTGCTCCTCCATCATTTGCCCCATGTTTACGTCGTCATCATTCTTGGCCTTTATGGTGAGTGATTCTTTTGCGGCCAGCACCTGTGGTATTTGCAACCGCACCATCAGGGTGCTGCTGTCTATCCAGCTGCGGCCCCCGGGCCATCCGGCTACATTGGGTGGGTAAAAAAGAATTTGTCCCAGCACTTTTTGAAACAACAGCTGGGCCTGGTCATTGTCCAATTCCAGGGGAAGAAAACGGCGGATGCCGGCCAATAATTCTATGGGCGATTTTATCTTGTTGCCTATATTTTGTGCCGTATAAAACCAGTCGCTGGTGTAAATGTCTTCCAGCAATTTTTTAATGTCGTAGTTGTTGTCGTAAAAGCGCTGGCTGAGCCATTGCACGTGGGCATCGTTGCCATTTTCGTTTACAAAATACCTGTAAATTTTTTGTGTGATGAAAACAGCGGTTTGCGGCTGCTCAAGCAAAATGTTGAGCACATCATCGCCGGTAAAGTTACCGGTGCGGCCCAGGAATGTCTTGCTGCCGGCATCATGAAGCTGCTTGCGAAATACAAACCCGCCTTGCAGGTTGAATCCCCAGCCTGTAAAAGCCCTGGCTGCTTCCTTAATATCTTTTTCTGTGTAATTGCCCCGGCCCATGGTAAATAATTCCATTACCTCACGGGCAAAGTTTTCGTTGGGTTTTCCCTTCTTGTTTTGCTGGTTGTTTAAAAACTGCAGCATAGAGGGAGATTTACTTACGGCCTTGAGCAGGTCGCCGAAATTTCCCAGGGCATTGGTACGAATGGTATGCAACAATTCCTGCTGAAAATAGCTGTTGATCACCCTGCAGGCAAAATGCCCGTGCCAGAACAAACTCATTTTATTCATGAGCTGTGCCTCGCTGTTGATCATTTCACTCAGCCACATAATATTGAGACTTTTTAGCTGCTCCCTGGACTCTTGTCTTCTTTTTCTACCCGCTTCGGCTTTAGAAATTTCTGTCTGCATCACCACATCCTGCACACCTTTGTACAATCCGTCTACTAGATTATCTGCAACTTCTATTTTCTGTGGTGGCTTTGCGGAGGTTTTCAAAAGCAGTTGCCATAATTTTTTATTAGACATATCATCCAGCGAGGCGGCATTTTCTGCCATAGGACCAAATGCTGCCCGCCACAGGAGATGTTGATTTTTTAAACGATTGGAAATTATCATACAATAAATTTAGGAAAGACAGGTTTAAGACTGCTGCTTGTTAGAAACGTTTAACTTTTGTGTAAAATTTTATAAGCTCCTCATGTAGCCTAAAAATGTTGTTGTATATTCAATTATAATTAACTGTATGATTGCTCCTGCACTAAAATATTTATTTCCTTTAAGCCTGTATCTCCTTGCGATGGCTGCATTTAGCTTTACCGGATGGGTTACATGGGCCCCACTCATGTATGCCTGGGTACTGCTACCCCTGCTAGAACTATTTTTAAACCCGGATGAAAAAAACCTGAGTGCCGCAGAAGAAGAACTTGCAAAGGCTAACAAATGGTACGACTACATGCTGTACCTGATCGTACCGCTTCAGTATGGTGCCTTGATTTATTTTTTATTTTCCCTACAACAAAACGGCCTGGCCTGGTGGGAAATTGCGGGTCGCATTTACACCATGGGCTTGCTGTGTGGTACTTTTGGTATTAACGTTGCTCACGAATTGGGCCATCGTGTAAACAAAGCAGAACAAACCATGGCAAAGATGCTGCTGGGCACCTCCTTGTATATTCATTTTTTTATAGAGCACAACAAAGGTCATCACAAACATGTGGCCACACCACAAGACCCTAGCAGCGCACGCTACAATGAATCTGTATATAAATTTTATTTTCGCACCATTGCATATTCCTACTTAAGTGCCTGGAAGATTGCGAACGAGGATGCTCTTAAAAAATATGGAAACGCATTTCATTTTAACAATGAAATGATACAAGCACATATTCTTCAGTTGCTGCTGCTGGTTGTTATCTGGTTTTGGTTTGGAAGCATCATCACTGCTTATTTTGTGGCTGCTGCACTTATTGGCATCCTCCTGTTGGAAACTGTTAATTATATAGAGCATTATGGCTTGCAGCGCAAAGAGACTAACCCTGGAAAATTTGAAAGAACCCTTCCTCAGCACAGTTGGAACAGCAATCATGTAATGGGCCGCATCATGTTATTTGAATTAAGCCGCCACAGCGATCATCACTACCTTGCCAGCCGCAAATACCAGGTACTTCAACATCACGAAAATGCACCGCAACTGCCCACGGGCTATCCGGGAAGCATGATCTTATCATTGTTTCCGCCACTGTGGTTTATGGTTATGAATAAAAAAATAAAGAAGGCCAACGGCCCCCTGCTGACAACATAGGCAATCTCTACATCACCTGTTCAGCATAGAGAGCTTCTCTTTTTTCCAGGCCATTCTACAAAACTGCTATGCTTATAGTACATGACTACTTCGTTAAAAAGCATGGTAAAAAATTCAAAACCCGGCCTTGCATAAAAAACAAGCCTTACATTGTAAGCCATAAATGTTTGTATGAAATCTATTTTATTTGTTTGCTTTCAGCTTGTAATTATTACCCTCGCTTTTTGCCAGGAAACCAGGATTTCCCTTATTCCCCAGCCCGTATCCCTGGTAGAAGGTTCCGGAAAATTTGAACTGCCCTCCACCATCAGTATTGGAGCCACAGCCAATTCGGACCTACAAAAAATTCAGCAGTTGCTGGGTGCGCAACTTGCTGCAGCAAGTGGCAAGGCAGTACAGTATGCCACTATAGACAATGAAACTGCTTCGCAAAGCATTTCGTTAACGCTTGTAAAAGACCCGGGGATTCCAAAGGAAGGCTACCGTTTACGAGTAAGCGCTTCGGGTATTTCGTTGCAGGCTACCGAACCGGCTGGCATTTTCTATGGGGTACAAACTTTACTGCAATTGCTGCCAAAAGAGATAGAAAGCAAGCAACAAGTGGACAATGCCAAATGGAGCATTCCCTTTGTAACCATAGAAGATCATCCACGCTTTGGATGGAGAGGCGTAATGCTGGATGTGGTGCGTCA
>JANPJW010000274.1:0-1618 GCA_031425715.1 Chitinophagaceae bacterium
GCAAGCCCCTCATAAAACAGGAAGATGATAAAACCATCGTAGATGCAGAAGTGTTGGCCAACAGTAGCTCCAATGCATATGAAGTATTGGAAAAAACACCGGGTGCAGTGGTTGACCAGGATGGAGCGGTATACCTGAACAGCGCCACGCCAGCTACCATTCAGATAAACGGACGTGAAGTAAAATTAAGCGCTGCCGATGTGGCCTCTTTACTGAAAAGTCTACCCGCCATCAGCGTTACCAAAATAGAAATATTGCGTACACCCTCCGCAAAATACGATGCCAGCAGCAGCGGTGGCATCATCAACATTGTACTAAAAAAAGGAGTAAAACTAGGCACCAGCGGAAGCGTGAATGCTGGTTTTTTCCAGGGAGAGTTGAACACGGCTACCGCAGGTTTTAACCTCACCCGCAGTTTCAATAAAATAAACACCACACTCTCTTACCAGTATACAGACAGAAATAATTTTGAAGCCATTAATAGTGATCGTTTCATACTAAGCGATAACTCGGTAGTACGCCAGAAATCTTATACCGAGTATCCCGCCACCAACCATTATTTTGGAGCCGGCATAGATGCTGCGCTCAACAAAAAATGGAACGCTGGTTACGATGTGCGCTTCAGCACAAACGATAGCCGCAGCAGTGCCCAAAACGACATCAGCATAGATTATGGCAATCCATCTTTGCCAGATCAAAACAGGTCTGTGATTACCAATACGGGTACTTCCTATTTTTTTAGCAACGATTGGTTTGCCAACTATACTATAGATTCCCTGGGTAGCAAGCTGGAGTTAGAAGCAGACTACGATTTTTTTGACAACGGTCGTTTACAGAATTACCGAAACGAATTTATACAGCCGGCCAGCCCGGGTTTATTGGGCGAAGGCGATATTCAAAACAAGAAATACATCTTCTCTACCGAAGCAAATCTCACTTTGAAATTACCCAAGAAATACACGCTGGAAGCCGGTGGAAAAGTAAACTTTAGCAGGAGTACCAACAGCGCTATTTATTTTAACAACACTGGCGGTGGGCCAAAGTTAGACAGCTTTCAAAGCAATAAATTTAAGTACAAGGAGCAAATAGCTTCCGCCTATGTGCAGGTAGCTAAAACCTTTGCAGGCCTCACCGTGAAGCCAGGCTTGCGATTCGAAAAAACAATCATAGAAGGTAACCAGTCTTTTCCGCAGGATACATCGCTCAGCATTAATCGCTCCGATCTTTTTCCTTACCTCTACCTGCGCCGGAAGATTGCTAAAGTTTTAGGCTTTCAATTAACGGGCAACGCTATCTATCGCCGCAGCATCAGCAGGCCTTATTACGAAGCTTTGAATCCCTATCCAAAATACATTGACCAATATTTGTATGAAGTGGGTAACCCCAGGTTGCGCCCGCAGTTTACCCGCAATTATGAATTCAATATAAATGCAGACGACTTCCCTATTTTTGCCATCGGTGTAAATGACATCAATGATATTTTTACCAGTGTTACTTACCAGGACGACAGCAGCAAAATAGTGTTCCGCACATTTGATAACCTGGGCCGCAACAAAGAAATGTACCTGAGGTTTGTAGGTGGTATTCCCCCGGGTAAAAAATATTTTTTCTACCTCGG
>JANPJW010000275.1:0-3508 GCA_031425715.1 Chitinophagaceae bacterium
AAAACCTTTGTCACCAACGATAGCTTGATATTAAAATCAACAGCTGCAGGTACGGCAAGGGTAGCCAGCTTACCGGTAAACGGGGCTGGTGTTGCTACCGCCATCATCACGGGCAAAGTAAGCATAGAACGTTATGTGCCGATGCGCAATGCGTGGCGTTTGCTAAGTGCACCAATTGATAGTGCAGGAGCTCCCAGCTTGAACGCTTCCTGGCAGGAAGGCGTTACCACAGCATCTTCAACGCCAAACCCCGTACCGGGCTATGGTGTATATGTACAGGGCGGCTCAGTTGCCAATGGTTTTGATCAGGGTCTGACCAGCAACCCTTCGGTGAAAATATTTAACAATGCCAGCAATAGTTTCCAGGGGTTGCCAGCTTCTCCAGGTACCAGTATTCCTATTACCAAATATCCGGGTTACTTTGTTTTTGTAAGAGGGGATAGGGGCATCAACTTGCTCCAGGGCACCAGTGCTGCCATCACGCCATCTACCTTGAGAATGAAAGGAAAAATTCTTACAGGAAATGTTACAAGCACTGTAAATGCCACGGGCTACACCGTGTTGGGTAATCCGTATCCTTCTGCCATTAACTTTGAAACGCTCACCCGAACGAATGTGAGAAATGGTTTTTATGCCTGGGATCCGCAGTTGTCAGGAAACTTTGGCCTGGGTGGTTATGTAACCGCATCCTGGGATTCTATTGGCGGGCGATATGATTTTACTGCCTCTGTGAGCCCGGTTAGCCAGCATATAGCAAGCGGAGAAGCCATCCTAGTGCAGTCTGCTGACAGCATCACAGCAGGAACCATTGTTGTAAAGGAAACGGATAAAACAACCGGCGGAAGCGATTTTGTTTTTGGCCGTACCAATGGCTTTAACCAACAGGTAAGGGTAAACCTGCTTTCTGCTAACAGCAATGGCAGTAACACTTTGATAGATGGTATACTTACCAGTTATGACGATGACCATTTGAACGAACTTACCACTCAGGATGCAAAGAAACTTACCAGTGGTAGCGAAAACATTGGTATTAAAAGACAAGGTAAGATGCTGGCCATTGAAAGAAGAAAAACCATCACTACCAGCGACACCAGTTATCTAAATATTTACCAGATGAAGCTGGGTAATTACAAACTGGCCATTAATGCAAAAAATATGAACCTTACTAACACAGTGGCGGTTATCAAAGACAATTACAACAACACGATCAATAACATGCCGCTTGATATGAATGGTGCTACAGAGATTCCGTTCAGTATCAACAGCGACCCCGCATCTTATGCAACCGGCCGCTTCAGTATTGTGTTTAACCCCGCAGCCGTGTTGCCGGTAAGCTTTACCAATGTGAAGGCCTATGCCCAGCAAAAAGAAGTAGTGGTAGAGTGGAGCACCAGCAATGAAATAAACCTGCGGCATTATGAAGTAGAAAGATCTGCCGATGCAGTGAATTTTACAAAGATTCTTACCACAGCAGCAACGGCTAATAATGGTGCCGCTGCGCAATACAAAATAGCAGATGCCCAACCTTTAAACGGTAGCAATTATTATCGTATCAAATCGGTAGATGTTGGAGGCGGGGAAGGCTTGAGTAAAACCGTGCAGGTAAATATGAATCTGCCAAAGGAGGCTCCATTTGTTAGCGTTTACCCTAACCCTGTTGTGGGTAAAACAATTGCCATCCAATTTGGGAACGTAGCCAAAGGCGAATACAAGGCACAATTATTTGATGCCCTCGGCCAGTTGGTTACCAGCAAAACCATACAGTACAATGGAAGCAATACGGTGCAAAGTTTTGAAGTGACGGAAAAATTCGCTGCGGGTAAATACGAGTTACAAATAACCGGAAAGGGGGTGAAGCTGGTTACTGCTGTGATGAAGAGGTGAGGGAATTAAAAAGTAAAAAGTAAAAAGTAAAAAGTAAAAAGTCAAAAGTCAAAAGTCAAAAGTGGATGGTGATGGGCAATCCCTGCCCCTGTAGAATGTAGGGGGCAATTTGCAAAGACGAGAGTAAAAAAGTAAGGGGTAAATGTCATTTAGAAGATGGCTTTTACCCCTTACCTTTTTTAGACTGAATGGAACCCTGCATGCTAACAATCTTGCCAATTGCCTATTGCCCATTGCCAATTGCCAATTGCCAATTGCCCATTGCCCATTGCTTATTGCACATCGCCCATTTCATATTACCTATTACAAATGACCATTGGCTATTGAAAATTGACCCAATTGCCTACTGCAACCGCTTAAACGCTTCTCCCAAACAATTTGAAATATCTCCCGCCAGCATGGCTTCCTGAGAATGGAGGATGGCGGCAATGTCGCCCGCCAAGCCATGAAGGTAAACGCCCAGGAGGCATGCTTGCAAAGGAGTGTAGCCTTGCGCCAGAAGACCCGTGAGTACTCCTGTGAGTACGTCGCCGCTGCCTCCGGTTGCCATACCTGCATTGCCAGTGTTGTTAAAATATCCTTTGCCATCGGGGCTGGCTATAAAACTGTGGTGACCTTTTAAAACTATACAACACTCCAGTTCTTTGGCTTTTTGCAGCGCCAATGCTATCCTTGCAAAGTCGTCGGTTGTTGTACCAAAAAGCCTTTCAAATTCTTTTGGATGCGGCGTTAGAATATATCCGGCAGGTAGTTGCCCAAATAGTGTATGATGCGCTGACAAAATATTGAGGGCGTCTGCGTCTACCACAATGGGTATTTTCTTTTGTTGACCTTCCACATCAGCGTGTGCCTTTAGAGCATTTTGTACTAAAGCTAAAGCGTCATCATCTGTGCCCAGGCCTGGGCCAATACCCAATGCTGCAAAGCGGGATAAGTCTTCAAGCTCCCCGGTGGAAACCATTGCTTCAGGCGTGGTGATTTGCAAAATGTCTACACCTGTGGCAGGCACATGCACCGTGAGGAGGCCTGCGCCTGACCGCAGGCAGCCGCTTGTGCACAACACTGCAGCCCCCATCTTGCCAAAGCTGCCTGCTAACAGTAAGGCGTGGCCGAAGTTTCCCTTGTGAGCAAACTGCTTCCGGGGCCGGTAAATAGTTTGCAACAGATCTTTATTCAACACCGTGTAGGTGGCTGGTTCGTTGGTTGCAAAATCAAGGTCAAGCCCTATGTCCAGGAGATGAATGGTGCCGGTGGCGGCTTCATTTTCCGGCAATAAAAAACAAGTTTTGTAATGTTGAAAACTGAGGGTATGCGTAGCATGAACCCGGAGCAAGTGTTTACTGCTCTCTTCTGTAAACATTCCCGAAGGCAAATCAATGCTCCATACGGTGCAACGAGTTTCGTTGATATGTTGCACCAGTTGTGCTGCCAACCCTTGCAGCGGTCTGTTAAGGCCGGTGCCAAATAAAGCATCAATCACACAATCTCCTTTTTGTAAAATCGGGAAATCATCCTGGCTGGTTAAGCTGATGATTTTGGAGTTCAATGTTTCCAGTCCCTGCATGTTGGTTTCAAAATCTTCGCTTTGCTTGCCTGTATCCGGTAGCAGGTATGTCTTTACAGC
>JANPJW010000276.1:0-1512 GCA_031425715.1 Chitinophagaceae bacterium
TTAAAATCGCAGGTGATGTTCCTGGAAAATAAGGGTTACAGCGTGGCTACTAAAACAAATGGTTTTGATGCGGTAGAATACATCAAAGAAAATATTGTAGATGTAGTGTTGATGGATGAAACCATGCCCGGCATGACGGGCCTGCAGGTGCTGCAGCAGATGAAAGAAATCAACAGCAATTTGCCAGTGGTACTTATCACTAAAAACGAAGCCGAAAACCTGATGGATGAAGCCATTGGCAGCCAGATAAGCGACTACCTGATAAAGCCCGTAAACCCAAACCAGGTTTGGCTAAGCCTAAAAAAAATAATAGACAATAAAAGGCTGGTGGCAGAAAAAACTACCAGTGCTTACCAGCAGGAATTCAGGAGTTTGTTTATGGCTTTGAATGACAACCCGAACTATACAGAGTGGATGGACCTTTACAAAAAATTAGTGTACTGGGAACTTGAAATGAAGAAGAGTGACAGCCCCGAAATGCAGGAAGTATTTGCTACGCAAAAGCAGGAAGCCAACACAGAATTTTTCAAATTTATTTCCAGGAATTATGCTTCATGGGTATCTCCAAAAAGTATAGATGCACCCATCATGAGTCACAACCTTTTAAAACTAAAAGTGCTGCCTCATCTTGAGAAAGGAACACCGCTGTTTTTTGTATTGATAGATAACCTTCGCTACGACCAGTGGAAAACGATACAGCCCATTTTTGCCGAGAGCTTTCGCATTTTAGAAGAGGAAACTTTTTACTCCATTCTGCCTACAGCCACACAGTATGCCCGCAATGAAATATTTGCCGGCGCTCTGCCCATAGACATTGAAAAACAATTTCCGCAACAGTGGAAAAACGACGATGAAGAAGGTGGTAAAAATTTATACGAAGAAGAATTTTTAAAATCTCAACTCAAAAAACTGGGTAAGGGCGACCTTAAATATTCCTACACTAAAATTACAAACAACAGCGATGGTCAAAAAATGGTAGATAACATTCACAATATGTTGCAAAACGATTTGAATGTGATCGTATACAATTTTGTAGATATGTTGAGCCATGCCCGCACAGAAATGGAAGTGCTCAAGGAACTCGCTGGTGACGAAACGAGCTACCGCAGCATCACCCTCAGCTGGTTTGAACACAGCCCGCTACATCACGCATTAAAAAGGATTGCCGATAAAAAACTGAACATGGTCGTGGCCACCGACCATGGTACTACAAGGGTGAAAACACCGGCCAAAGTAATTGGCGACAAACAAACCACCGCTAACTTACGCTACAAACATGGCAGAAATTTAAATTATGAAGCCAAGGATGTACTCGCTTTCAGAGATCCCAAGGAAGCAGGGCTTCCCGTTCCCAATGTAAATTCTACATTTATTTTTGCCAAGGGCGACTTGTTTTTGTGCTATCCCAATAATTACAACCACTTCGTAAATTATTACCGCAATACTTTTCAGCACGGTGGCATAAGCCTGGAGGAAATGATTGTACCGGTGGTAAGAATGACTAATAAATAA
>JANPJW010000277.1:0-8421 GCA_031425715.1 Chitinophagaceae bacterium
TAGATCATACCATGTACAGCACATCTTCTATGCTTCGCACCATCGAACTTATTTTGGGCCTGCCGCCCATGAGCCAGTACGATGCCGCTGCAACGCCTATGTGGCGCAGTTTTACGGCCAATGCAGATGCCCGGCCTTTTAGTGCTTTGCCAGTGAGGATAAATTTGAACTCAGTAAATACAGCCAATACCGAAAGTGCGAAACTGAGTAACAAGCTTGACTTTTCTAAAGAAGATATCATACCAGATATGGTACTGAGCAACATTGTGTGGAAGGCAGTGAAGGGAGAAAATTCTGAAATGCCAGCACCGAGGAGAAGTGCTTTTTTAAAGCTGTCAGATACAGACGAGGATGACGGTGACTCAAAAAAAGGAAACAAGAAATAATAAGGGTGATGCGTCTTCTGTTTTTCATTTTGTTTTGTAGCTTTCACAGCCTTGCGCATGGGCAGCATGATTCTGTAAACACAAAGCAGTTGCAGGAAGTGATGCTTACTACTCAGCGGGTACCAAAGAACAGCATTGCTATTCCCTATGCTATTCAAAAAACGGCAGTTAATTATTTTAAGGATTACCAGCCCCGCACCGTACCGGAATCTTTGCAAGGCATGAGCGGTGTGTTTGTACAAAAAACAAATCATGGCGGAGGGTCTGCATTCATAAGAGGCCTCACAGGCAACCAGACTTTAATGCTCATAGATGGCATCCGCCTAAACAATGCTACGTACCGCTATGGCCCGAACCAGTACCTCAATACCATCGATCCATTTTTGATAGACAATATCGAAGTAGCCAAGGGAACCGGTTCGGTACAGTATGGTACAGATGCCATTGGCGGTGTTATCCAGTTGTTCTCAAAAGATGTTGGCTTTAGCGAAAAGAAAAAAATTACCGGCTCAGCAATTACAAAGTATATGACCGGCGATATGGAAAAAACAGCAAGGGCTGCTGTGAATTACTCTTCTTCTAAAGTTGCTTTTACCACAGGTGTCAGCGTTAGAAAATTTGGTGACCTCATAGGCGGCGACAGCACAGGCAAACAAACCCCTTCTGGTTACGATGAGTGGTCGCTGAATGCAAAAGCAAAAATGCTGCTTTCTAAGAAAATGACTTTGACATTGTCTCACCAACAATTAACACAAACAGATGTACCGTTGTATCACCGGGTACAGTTGGAGAATTTTGCGGTGGCACAATTTGATTTGCAACAAAGCCAGTTGCAATACGCCCGGCTTATGATCAATACATCTAACCTGGTTTTTAAAGATGTTATCATCACTGCATCTCATCAGCAATCAAAAGAAATGAGAACCAACCGGCGTAACAATGCTGTTATACAAAGAGAAGAATTTGACCAGGTTAATACAGCAGCATTTACCCTGCAGGCCAATGCACGGTTTGCTAAAAACTGGTCTGCTACTTCCGGCATTGAATTGTACCGGGATAAAGTAAAGAGTGAGGCAACAGAAAGCAACCGCCAACAAAACAGCACGTTGCAAAAACGTGGCTTGTATCCCGACGCTGCGTCTTACGGCAACTATTCGGTTTTTACATTGCATCATTTCACACGCAACCGCTTTAGTTTGGATGCAGGCCTGCGACTCAATAGTTTTTCTATCATACTTGCCGATACGAGTTTGGGCGAAGTGAAATTATTTCCTGTTGCTTTCGTATACAACACGGCGCTGAATTATGCCATCCATAAAAATCATTATTTGTATGCGAATTACAGTACAGGTTACCGGGCTCCCAATATTGATGATATGGGCACCCTGGGCATAGTAGATTTCAGGTATGAAGTGCCGGCCAATAACCTGCGCCCCGAAAAATCGGTAAACATGGAGTTAGGCTATAAGTTTCGGACGAAAAAACTGCTGGGCGATTTTTCCTTGTTTTACATGAAACTAAAAGATTTAATAACAAGGCTAAAAAGTGAAGGCGAGATCATCAATGGTTATGCAGTTTACCGTAAAGAAAATATTGAAAGGGCAATCATCAAAGGAGTAGAAGCATCACTAACGTGGTTGCCGGTGCGCCAGTTGAATTTCAATGCCAACATTGCTTACAATTACGGGCATAACCTCAGCAGGCAGGAAGCCCTGCGGCGCATACCACCGCTGCACGGAAAACTAGCCGGTACTTACAAAAACAAGCAATTTTTTTATAGCGCAGAATGGTTGTACGCTGCCAAACAAAACAGGTTGTCGCAGGGCGATAAAGATGATATCAGGATACCAACAGGTGGTACACCCGGTTGGAATGTGTTGAATATATATGCAGGCTATCAACATAAACAAGTACAAATAAACGCCGGCTTACAAAACATTTTTAATGTAGACTACCGTACCCATGGCTCGGGCATCAATGGGGTAGGAAGAAGCGTGTGGGTGTCAATAGGGGTGAATTTATAGAAGGGTACAATGGAGTTTGCTTTCCAATTTTCCCACTTGCCTGGGTAGGGTATTTTTATTTTATCCAGGGCCAAATTACAACGTAGCCAACCATTTATGTTTCATTAAGTACAGCTGTGCTGCATGCCGAAAAGTTAAACAAACCAGTTGGAGAATTTTTCGAAAACACCTCTTTGGAAAATATACCTTCTAACTTTCACCGTCCGTCTTCAGCAGGGGGCTACATTGGAGTATTCTATTGATTTAGGGATACATTGGTAGAAAAAAATTTAAAATCAGTTGCAATTTAGGCATGCTCCACTATCAGCTAAAAACGGTTTTTTTCAGGACAACTATCAAAAATCTTTCCCGCTTGCTTCCCAATTAAGAAGAAAGGGGCCTCAACTTTGGATGTCCCATTGATGTTAAAAAAAAGCTTTTTCATTTAGGCCATAAATAACTACCTTGACGACTTCAAAAATTACCAAACTTTTAACTGATTAAATTATGAGAGTAAAATCTTGCATAGCGGTAGTCTTCATGTTGCTGATGAACCAACTACTTTGGGCTCAAACCAAAGATGTCACCGGTAAAGTAACCGACCAACAAACTGGTCAGGGTTTACAAGGTGTTACTGTAAGTGCCCCTAACAGTAATACTTCTACAATAACCAATGCTGCTGGAGAATTTTCCATAAAAGTTGCAGAAAAAACATCCAGGCTTATTTTTAGCTATGTTGGTTATAAATCATCGGAGGCTAAAATAACGGGTAACCAGTTGATGGTTGCACTGGAGCTAGGTACAGACCAACTTACAGAGGTTATTGTAACCGGCTACGGAACTAAAATCAAGAGAGACGTTACCGGTTCCATCGCAAAAGTGGGCGCCAAAGAATTGAACAATACCCCTGTTACCAGTTTTGAAAGTGCCATACAGGGCAGGGCTGCAGGCGTTTACGTAAGCCAGCAAAATGGTAAAGTGGGCCAGGGTATCAATGTACGGATACGTGGTTCTGCATCTGTTACAGCGGGCAACGAACCTCTGTATGTTATCGATGGTATTCCTTTGCAGAACACCAATTTGTCCAGCAATGGCGCTGCTACCAACTCGCTGGCAGACATCAATACAAATGACATCGAGTCTATCGAAATTTTAAAAGATGCTTCTGCAGCCGCCATTTACGGTTCACGGGCATCTAACGGGGTGGTACTAATTACCACCAAAAGAGGAAAGAGTGGTAAATCAAAAATTGAGTTCGGGTACTTTGGCGGTAATCAGAAGCCTACCGATAAGCGGGAGTTTATGAATGCCAAAGAGTTTGTAGACTATACCCTTGAAGCTGCTATCGGCGGTGGTAAGTACGATTTTAGAGAAGATATTAGCGGGTATGCAACTGAGCAGGATGCTATTGACGACTATGTTGCATTTGCTGAAAGCCGTTTAAGAAGATACTCCGCAGGTAATGATGATTACAAAACGCAAAAAGTAAATGTTGATTGGCAGGATAGAGCCTTCCAGACAGCGCCGATTAACCAATATGATCTTAATTTTTCCGGAGGAAGCGACAAAACTACTTTTTACATGGGTGGCCAGTACCTGGATCAAGCAGGAATACTGGTGAACAACAGCTTAAAAAGGTACAGCGGCAGGTTAAACCTGGATCATAAAGTAAGAGACTGGCTTCAATTAGGAATGAACATGAGTTTTGCACGTTCTATAAACAATCGTTTATCTAATGACAATGCATTCTCTACCCCGCTGCAAATTGTAGCATTATCTCCTATTACTCCGTTTATAGATCCACGCACAGGATTAACAAGTGGAGCACTCGATACCTTAAGAGGCATACCTAACACAAATTATCCGGTTTATTACAATCCACTACTCAACGTAGAGAATGCTTCTTACGTAACCACCGTTAACAGAAACCTGGGTAACCTGTTTGCCAACGTCAATATCGCAAAGGGCTTAGTTTTTAGAAGCGAGTTTGGTATGGACCAGTTAAACCAAAATGAAGATCAATATTTGGGTAAGTTAACTGCACGCAACTCACAAGTTCCAAATGGATTCGGCTTCAATTCTACCGATCAGATATTAAACATCAACACCAACAACTTTTTCCAGCTCAACAAAAATTTGAAAGATGTTCACAGTATCGACTTTTTAGTAGGTACCAGTTTTCAAAAATGGAATCTTATTTCAAACAGTGCCACCGGAGAAAATTTCCCCAGCGATGCATTTAAAAAAATAGAGAGTGCGGCAACAAAATCAGGAGCAAGTTCCTCTGCATCTGAGTGGGCACTGGTATCTTATTTTGCCAGAGCGAATTATAAGTTCGACAATAAATATCTCGTTTCCGTAAGCGGACGCTATGATGGGTCTTCCCGGTTTGGAGAAAATAAACGTTATGGTTTCTTCCCGGCAGCTTCTGTAGGTTGGATATTGAGCGAAGAGAAGTTTATGCAAGGCATACAGTGGTTGAACGTGTTGAAACTAAAGGGAAGCTATGGGTTGACGGGTAATTCTGAAATCAACAACTTTGCTGCCCGCGGATTGTACTCAGGCGACGCAGGTTACGGAAATTTAGCCGGAACAAGACCTAGTCAGTTGGCTAATCCTGATTTAAAATGGGAGAGCACTGCCAGTCTAAACGTTGGAATTGAAGCGAGTGTGTTTAAAAATAGAATAACCATAGAAGCTGATTACTACAACAGGGATACGAAAGATCTGTTATTGGCTGTAAACGTACCGGGAACCAGCGGCTTCACCACGCAGCTGCGTAATACAGGTAAACTAAAAAACAGCGGTTTTGAATTTACCGTGAATACAGAAAATATAACTACCAAAGATTTCAGGTGGTCATCCAGCTTTAATTTTGGAGCCAACAGAAACCAGATTATAGACTTAAAAGGTCAGCAGATTGGTACTTTAAACCGTGCACAGGAAGGCCAACCCCTCGGAGTATTTTTTGCCCGTGAATTTGCCGGAGCTGACCCAACGAACGGTGATGCCTTGTACTACAAAAACACCTTGGATGCAAATGGCAAAAGAGACCGCTCTACAACCAACGATTACAACCAGGCGGAAGATGTGGTTATTGGAAGCCCCAACCCTGACTTTATCTATGGTATCAGAAATACAGTTACTTACAAGGGTTTAGACCTGGATGTTTTATTGCAGGGTGTAGAAGGAAATCAAATATTTAACGGAGGTGGTCAATACATGTCAGCAAGTGGCAGCAACGGTTTTGACAACCAAACAAGGGATCAGCTCAACTCATGGAAAAAGCCAGGGGATATTACCCAGGTGCCGGAAGCAAGACAATTCTTTGCAAACGGTACAGACAATTCCAGCCGTTATATTTCAGACGGTTCTTACCTGAGGGTAAAGGCATTAACACTGGGTTATAATTTTCCGGCAAAGCTGCTTACAAGGCTCCATTTAGATAAAGCCCGCCTGTATGTGCGGGGACAAAACCTTTTCACCTTCACAAAATACGAAGGTTGGGATCCGGAAGTAAATGCAGATTACCAGGCTTCAAATATTAACCAGGGGGTAGATTTTTATTCTGCGCCACAGGCTAAAACCATTGTATTCGGTCTTAACATCGGACTATAATTTCTAAAAAAATTAAACTTATAATATGCAACGTAAAATATTCAGTATACTTTTTTTATCTATTCTAATATTAGGTAGTTGTAAAAAGTTAGATACTAAACCCACACAAAGCATCGATGAATCGGTGGCACTAAATACCAGTGCAGATGTACAAGTGGCCCTCGTTGGTGCCTATGCTGAGCTGGGAAATACCGACTTTTATGGTGGTCTCCCTTTTGTTGAGGCAGATCTGTTGGGCGATTTTAATGAAATTAACTGGTCTGGTACATTCCAGGGTCTTACTCAAATAAAAAACAAAGCAATACCAATTGACAATGGCTTTGTAACAAGAACATGGCTTTCCGGCTACCGGGTGATAAACGACGTAAATAATGTGCTAAGTGCACTGGGAGTTGTAACTGCTAATAGAAAAGACCGGGTTGAAGGTGAAGCAAGCTTTATCCGTGGCGCTGCGTATTTTGACCTGGTGAGGTTATTTGGAAAAGCGTGGAATGACGGATCGCCTGCAAGCAATCCCGGAGTTCCCCTTATTTTAACGCCCACAAGAGGCATTACAGATGCAGATCAAAAACCGAGAAATACAGTGGCGGAAGTGTATGCACAAGCCATATTGGATCTCACCAACGCTGAGGCTAAATTACCGGCCAGCAACGGATTTTTTGCAACCAAAGGGGCTGCGGCCGCCATGCTTGCAAGAATTTATTTACAAAAAGGAGATTACGCCAATGCAGCTGCTGCCGCAAACAGGGTGATAGCCTCTGGCAGGTATGCATTAAGGCCTAACTATGCAGAAGCCTTTCCGGTAGGCGCCGCAGGCCCCACACAAATATCAAACACCAGCGAAGATGTGTTTGCGATACAGGTAAATGCAACACAAGGTGTAAACAGTTTTAATACTCATTATTCTTCTGGCAGCAGGGGAGACATTGACATTAACAGCAGCCATCTTAATTTATACGAAGCAGGCGACGCCAGGAGAAACTTGTTTTATGTAGATGGCGGTTCTGTTTATGTTGGAAAATTTGAAAATACTTATGGCAATGTTCGGTTGATAAGATTGGCAGAAATGTATCTTATTCGTGCTGAAGCAAACTTCAGGTTGTTGCCAGCTTTACCTGTGGGTGGGGTTACTCCGTTGGCCGACATCAATCGCATCAGGAACAGGGCAGGCTTGCCATCTTTGGTAACAGTAACACTTGCCCAAATATTAAATGAAAGAAAGCTGGAGCTGGCTTTTGAAGGTTTTACCTTGCATGATGTAAAAAGGTTACAAACTTCTGTAGGAACTTTGGCCTGGAATGCACCGAGCTTAATTTACCCAATACCAGATAGAGAAAGAAGGGTAAACCCAACCTTAACACAAAATGAAGGTTATTAAACCATCTAAGTCAATGCTAACTTGGCTCAAATTATTTGGACCAACTATCATTGCACAATAATTTTCCTCCTACAAAGCCGCTTCATTTTTAAAATGAAGCGGCTTTTTTATGGCTAATATTTTACTTCGCTTTTCTACGATGCTACCTCTAATCTTTAGCTCAATTCGTGCTTCGTTTTATAGTAGAAAGGGAAGCGATTTGCGATGCGTAATTTTTGTATTGGGAGATGGTTTGCATAGAAAAAGGTTGATTCTTTTTTTGCAAAACAGTGCTTAGTCCAACCTGTACTTTATGAACAGGACAAAAAAATAGCCTGCTTCCGCAGGCTATTGTAAATGTGTTTGTGAATGATTACTGCCCCACCATAAATACAGCATTGCTCATCATCAGTTTTCCGTTTTCCCAAAAATTGCGGAACATAATATTATCGGAGATATAGCTGACCGTGCCTCCGCCGAGATCCTGCACGCCAAAGAGCAGCCCATCTTTCAATTTGGGGTTTAGTTTATAACCAACAAACCCTGCTACCAGGTTTTCTTTTTTGATGGTGCCCACGTTCCAGCCGCCTTCTTTTATAAATTCATACACTGCGTCGTCCATCTTTAAGCTGTAATAGTATTTGGGGTATCCAAACATTAAGGGGTGTGTATTGTCTATATCTACTTTAAATATAGAACCAGGCGTAGTGCCGGCTATGTTCAGCCGCTCCCTATCGGCAAAGTTGAGCAAGTCTGCATAAGGGTCTTTCTTTTTATTAGAATCTTCCTCAGCACTGTTTTGAGATTTCAAGTTGCTCCATTCTTGTTTGGAGAGTTGTGCTACCGCACTTTCTAAGGCTACAACCCGTCCACCGTTTGTAATCCATTGTTCAAAATATTTAGCCTGGTCTTTATCGGCCAAAAACTTATACCGCCCATCGGGCATAATCACCACGTCGTAGTCGCTCCAGTAGGTTCGGCTAAAGTCAACGGCATTTACCAATGTAATTTTGTATTTCAGCTCCTTGTCAAAGAAGTGACAGATTTCTCAGGCAGC
>JANPJW010000278.1:0-1940 GCA_031425715.1 Chitinophagaceae bacterium
CAATTTTTCCGGGTGAAATTTTTGTGATGTTTTTGTTGCATGGATAATCATTATTGGATCTGCATAGCCTTGGCAACCGTTCAGCTTATTCCTGGTACAGGAGCGGTATTGTAAAAATGTAAAACCAGCTGTAAATAAAAATCAATATTTTCATTGCAGTTATTGCCTGTCCTGATATTCACCAGCAAACTCTATTTTATACAATGAAAAAGCAACTAATGAGATCCTTTCTTTCTGCAACATTTTTCGTGCTGATCAGCGCTTCTTCGATGGCGCAAAATACAAACAGCGAAGCGGTCGATGCATTGAAAAAAGATGCCGCTGCAGGTATCCAATCCGGCTACGATGTGTATAAAAAGATTGCGCTAAGCATTTGGGGCTTCGCCGAAGTGGGCTATAAAGAAGTAAAGAGTTCAGCCTTGCTGCAGGGCACTCTAAAAGCAAATGGCTTTACTGTTGAAGCAGGTGTGGCAGGCATACCGACAGCTTTTGTAGCAACATACGGCAGTGGTTCACCAGTCATTGGCATCCTTGCTGAGTACGATGCATTGCCGGGCCTATCGCAGGACAGCACTGCGGTGAAAACGCCGCTGGCAGGTGTTAACAGCGGCCATGGTTGCGGTCATCATTTGTTTGGAACGGGTTCTGTTGCAGCTGGTATCGCCATCAAAAAATTATTGGCAGACGGAAGAATAAAAGGTACGATAAAAGTGTTTGGCTGTCCTGCTGAAGAAGGCGGCAGCGGCAAAGTCTACATGGTAAGGGAAGGTTTGTTTAAGAATGTGGACATTGTGCTGCACTGGCATCCGGGCGACAACAATGCTGTTACTTACACGAGTGCACTGGCCAACAAATCTGCCAAGTTCAGGTTCTATGGCATTGCCGCACATGCAGCTGCATCGCCGGAGCAGGGCCGGTCTGCACTCGATGCAGTGGAGAGCCTCGACTATATGGTGAACATGATGAGGGAACATATTCCGCAGGAAACAAGAATACATTATGTGATTACTAATGGAGGCAAAGCACCCAATGTAGTACCGGAGTTTGCAGAAGTTTACTACTATGTGCGGCATCCTGAGAGAGCGTTTGCCGTCAGCATTTTCGATCGGGTAGCCAAAGCTGCCGAAGGTGCTGCCCTTGGTACAGAAACAAAAATGAACTACGAAATCATTGGCGGCACACACGACCTGCTCATCAATAAAACACTTGCTAATGCCATGCAGTTGAACCTGCAAAAAGTGGGCGGCGTCATGTACACAGCAGCTGAAATTGAATTTGCAAAAAAGATACAGTCCAGCTTTTTAAATGCCAAACCCGCCATTGAAGCAGCGGCTACTGTAGACTCGTTGCACACCGAAAAGAACCTCGGCTCGACCGATGTGGGAGATGTAAGTTATGTGGTACCCACCGTGGGTTTATCAGCCGCAACATGGGTGCCCGGCACACCGGCGCACAGCTGGCAGGCTGTTGCCTGCGGCAGCACCGAAATCGGTACCAAAGGAATGATAGTGGCAGCAAAAACCATGGCCCTCACCGCCATTGATTTGTTCCTCGACCCTGCACTCATCAAAAAAGCAAAAGAAGAACTGATCAGTTCAAAAGGCAGTTACGAGTATAAGGCATTGCTGGGGGATAGAAAGCCGGCGTTGAATTACAGGGATTGAGGTGGTGTTAAACGCCTGCCATCAGGTTTGATTATGGCGTTAGTTTTGCAGCCACTTTATCTTCTCTCCAAAAACTTAAATGAACATGAAAATAGCTACCTATAATGTTAACGGTGTTAATGGTCGCCTGCCAGTCCTTGTTCGCTGGCTTAGCGAAACTCAGCCAGATGTGGTTTGCTTGCAAGAGTTAAAAGCTCCACAGGAAAAATTTCCCGAAGCTGCTATTAACCAGGCTGGTTACGATGCCATCTGGCATGGCCAAAAAAGTTGGAATGG
>JANPJW010000279.1:0-3618 GCA_031425715.1 Chitinophagaceae bacterium
TGGTTTTATTTTTAGTGGCAGCTTTTACCATTAAAGCAAAAACAGGGATTGAAAAAATAATGAACCCAGCCAGTAAAATAACGGTGGTTATTGATGCAGGACATGGTGGAAGTGATGGTGGGGCTAATGCCTCAGACGGCACACTTGAAAAAGACCTCACTCTCGACATTCTTAAAAAAATAAAATCACTTAATAAAGCTTCGAATATCCATCTGGTATTTACACGGGAAACAGATATTTACCAGTCGCCGATGGAGAAAGCAGCATTTATAAAACAAATGGATGCTGATCTTTTTATTTCCCTGCATATAGCAACGGGGCCATCCAAAGTGCAGCAAACTTTATCTGGCCTGGAAATATATGTGTCAAATGATGACCATGAAAATAGCAGCGCCAGTAAATTATTTGCATCATCATTGATCAGCCATTTTAAAAATAACTATGACCTGGCAGTTTCTCCAAATCCAATGCAACGTAAAGTTGGTATAGCGGTATTAAAAGCAAGTGCCATTCCTTCTGTAATTATAGAACCCGGATACATGAACAATCCTACCGATCTTAACTATATAAAATCTGAAAAAGGAAAAGAGAAAATTGCACAACACATACTCAATGCCATTGCCCAATATGCAGATAATTTCAAAAGCCAGTCACTTCCCACTTCTCCCAGCATTCTAAATAATACTAACGACGCTACACCTACAGCAAAAGCGCCACTGGGCTTTTACAAGGGTCAAAAAATAAAAACGATCGAGGTATCTAAAGATTGTGAAATAGTACAATTACAATTAGACAACGGCAACCTTTTAAGCATGAGTATGTTTGAAGCAAAGAAACAGCAGATTAAATTACCAGTGTTACCACTTGATGCTACACCCAATTTTGGAAAAGAGTTAAACAGTGATAAGTATAATATAGATGCAAGCGAAAGACTCACAATAACTGGTGGCAAAATCCAACAGCATGGCAAAGAAAATTCCAGTATGTCTGCCGAAAAAATAAATGTAGCCGTAAGTCCCACTAATAATTTTGGAATCAACTCCCATAATGAGCCGCTGATAATACTGGATGGAAAAGAAATTCCTTATGCGGAAATGAATACCATTAATCCTAATAATATTGAATCGATCAATGTGCTGAAGGGTGAAGCGGCCATTAAAAAATATGGCGCCGAAAAGAGTGTCAATGGGGTGATAGAAATTATTAGTAAAGAAAAGAATACTATTCAAGTACAAAGTCCTACCATTAACCTTTCTGGAAATACAGGGCCGAGAATCGATATCGGTCACGTAAAAAATCTGAAAGAAGTAAATATTTCTTTGCCTGGTTACTCATTTGAATCTGCTACTGTCTATTTTTCAGGAGCTGGCTTTATAAATGTTATTGCTGCCCCAATAAATAGTAAATCTTTAGAGTCGCTCAGAAAATACCTTGACAGAATTCAAGCCGGAACGGTAATTTCATTTGATAAAATAATGCTTTTAAAAAATGACGGTAGTAAATTAGAAATTGTAGACCACTCCTTTACTTTTTATGACGCCATTAAACAAGAGGAGGGTACAGTATTTAACAAACTAGAACAGCAAGCAACATTTTCTGGTGGAGTATCTGCCTGGGCCCAATTTCTCAGAAAAAATCTTAAAGCCAATATGCCGGTGGATGAAGGTTGGTCAGCAGGTACTTATACCCTCATTGTTAGATTTATTGTGGCCAAAGATGGCTCCATCAGTGAAGTTGTTGCAGAAAACTATATTGGTTCTAAAACAGCCCAAATGTGTATAGACTTAATCAAAAACGGACCCAAATGGGTTCCCGGCAAGCAAAACAACCGTGTGGTAAACTCTTATAAAAAACAACCGATCACTTTTGTAGTGGAGGAGCAGTAAGGTTACCCGATGTTAAAGATGTTTACAGCCTCCCATTTTCGGGAGGCTTTTTTATATGAAAGAATTATCTTCAAGGCAAATAATTTTATAAATGAAAAATCCACTCGCCATTTTATGCTCCTTTCTTTGCCTGGTTTGCAACAGCAGTCTTGCACAAACCAACGGTGTACTTCCCCTTACCGGTATACAATATTTTAATGAAGGCATATCGGCAAAATATGTAGATGTAGATATTAATGGTGCCATCCTTTTGAATAACAGGATTCCTGCTAACAAAGAATTTACCCTTAAACTCCAGGCGCCCGTCGGCTTTGTACCCGATGCAGCTAAAAAAATATACCCGGCTGCTGAGGTAACAGTTTTAAATTCCCGCAAACAGGTATTGGCCAGCATGGGCAATGTGATGAAAGAATACGAACGCACCGGCTTTACCGCCCAGGGTTATAACATGCTGAGTTTAAAAGTAAGCCTGAGAAGCGAGTGGCTTAAGAATGAAACAGAATGCGTGGTACAGGTTAGATATTATGATTTAAAAAGTAAAAAGCAAATGCGTTTATTGTTCCCAGTAAGCATCGCTACAGCAAATGAACCATTGGCTGTTTCTAAACTACCACTCAGTATCAAAACAAGCGATGAGTCGCTCGGTATGAGCAATGCCCTGAAAATTAAGAAGGCAGATATTATGGTGGATACCAGCATTAGGGTGGCACCAAAAAATGCCTACCTGAGCATAGATATACCAGGCATTACCGGAACTAATATGGCAGAAGTACTCGGCGGAAAATATACCTTCTGGGTATTCGATCAAAGTATGAACGAAATTAAAATAGCAGATAAACTGCTTAAAAAAGTTGGGGGCTCCATGGAAGACGAACTTGTGAACCTAACAGTAAAAATTCCCTTTCGTTCTAAAACAGATTTGAAAAAGGGCTACATTATTCGCTGCCGATGGGAAAGCACCGATAAAAAGAAGATCATAGATATTGTGACCAGCAAATAAAACGGCTGCAACTATTTGCAGCACCTGCTAGTAACGAATGTCTTCTCCCTTATATTTTATCAGCAATTCTTTTTGGGCAGAAGCCTCTACCCTTCCGATAATCTGCGCATCTATATTGAATGATTGCGCAGCATCTATCATCAACTGTGCATCTTCTGCATTGCAATACAGTTCAAGGCGGCAGCCCATGTTAAATACTTCAAACATTTCTTTTAAACTGCTGCCACTATTTTGCTGTAGCATTTCAAACACGGGCGGGGCGTCAAACAAATTATCTTTCACTATTTTGAAACTACCAGGCAGGTACTTCAAACATTTTGTTTGCCCACCACCACTGCAATGTATAAGGCCATGAATTTTTTCAAAATGATTTTCCAGTAATTGTTTTAGCAGTGGCGCATAGGTTCGGGTGGGACTTAGTATCAGTTTGCCGATGTTCATCCCTGGGTTGGCTTCACTCATCCACCCATCGGTTAGCCTGCTCTTTCCGATATAGACCACTTCTTCGGGCAGGTTGGTGTCGTAACTTTCTCTAAAAGCGGTTGCGTAATATTTACTCAATGCGTCGTGCCGGGCAGATGTAAGCCCATTGCTACCAATACCACTGTTGTATTCGGCTTCGTAGCTGGCCTGGCCATAACTCGCAAAACCTACAATGACGTTGCCCGCCGAAATTTTCTCATTGCTAATGATCTTGTCTTTCGGCCAACGGCAAGTCATGGTGCCGTTCAC
>JANPJW010000280.1:0-2651 GCA_031425715.1 Chitinophagaceae bacterium
GGTCTCTGTTTCTGTGAGGGTACTGCCTTCTATAGTTGTTGAGTGATGGGTAATAGCATAGCCATTAAATTTATCAAAATCAATGATGGTTGATAAATCTAGTGACTGAAATTTTTCAATTAACGGTATGATATTTTGTTCCCTCACGATATTGTAAAACTACAAGTTATTTTTAGCAATGCTGGCAAACCAAATCATTCTTAAGTTCAACTTTATAGCTACAGACATAAAACTATGACACTGACTAATTAAAAAAGAGGAACCATTTTGTAGTTCCTCTTTTTTAATTTAAAGAATCAAAATTCTACCCGATTTTTTCTAAAACCAATTTCTTCACCTCACTCAAAGCTATTCTTTCCTGCCTCATATCATCCCGGTAGCGAATGGTAACAGTGTTGTCTTCTTTTGTTTGATGATCGATGGTTACACAAAACGGTGTGCCTATCGCATCCATACGGCGGTAGCGTTTGCCGATGGCATCTTTCTCTTCGTAAAAACACATGAAACTGCTTTTGCATTCATCCAGTAGCTCCCTGGCTATTTCTGGTAAGCCATCTTTTTTAAGCAAGGGCAATATCGCTAATTTGGTAGGAGCAATTTTTGCAGGGATGCGCAATACTACACGGCTGTCTTCAGTGCCATCTTCTTTAGTCCATTTTTCTTCTGCATAAGCAAGGCTCATTACCGTAAGGAACAAGCGATCCAGGCCAACGGAGGTTTCTACCACATAGGGTGTGTAGTTGCCGTAAGGTTTGCCTTCGTCGTTAAGGTCGTTATCAAAGTATTGAATTTTCTTTTTGCTGAACTTGGCATGTTGTGTCAAGTCAAAATCGGTACGGCTATGTATGCCTTCCAGTTCCTTCCAGCCAAACGGAAATTCAAATTCGATATCCAGCGCAGCATCTGCATAGTGCGCCAGTTTTACATGGTCGTGAAAGCGAAGTTTTGCTGCAGGAATGCCAATGCTCTCATGCCATTTTTTTCTTTCATCTTTCCAGTAGTTGTACCACTCCATTTGTGACCCGGGGCGTACGAAAAACTGCATTTCCATTTGTTCAAATTCACGCATTCTAAAAATAAATTGTCTTGCTACAATTTCATTTCTAAAAGCCTTACCCGTTTGTGCAATACCAAAAGGTATTTTCATACGACCGGTTTTTTGCACATTTAAAAAATTTACAAAAATACCCTGTGCTGTTTCAGGCCGCAGGTAAATGGTTTCGCTTTCTTCTGCCACACTTCCAATTTGCGTATTGAACATGAGGTTGAATTCCCGCACATCCGTCCAGTTACAGGTTTTGCTGATGGCACATTTTATCTTATTGTCTTCAATGAGCTTTTTGATACCGGCGTAATCAGTTGCCGCCAATAATTTATCCATCGTACCCAGTAAATCATCTGCCAATTGCTTGTTACCAATTGCCAATTGTTCTTCTGCAAAACCTTCTATCAAATGATCTACCCGGTAGCGTTTATTGCTGTCCTTGTTGTCAATCATGGGGTCGCTAAAATTATCTACGTGTCCGCTTGCCTTCCACACGGTGGGGTGCATAAAAATCGCTGCATCAATACCCACAATGTTTTCATGCATTTGGGTCATGCTTTTCCACCATTCATCCCGCAGGTTTTTTTTGAGTTGGGCACCCATTTGGCCATAATCATATACAGCCGCCAGGCCATCATATATTTCGCTGCTCTGAAAGATGTATCCATATTCTTTACAATGCGATATCAGTTCCGGAAAATTATTTGTTTCGTTTGCCATGGGGGCAAAGATAGGAGATTAGGGTTTTTAACACGAGGGCGGATTCTTTAAAAGTAATTAAATCATATTAATAAAGCCCCAGATGCCTGGGGCTTTATTACTTTAACCCTTTGGTGGGAATGGGTCATTGCCATAACTGTTTCTCTCACGAATTCTACCATGAGTGTTATGAATAACAACATCTCCTCCTTGGTTAGTAGCAATTGGTTTTGCGATATTTATCGCTTGCTGTTGTGTACTTACTACAACAGTAGCACGACTATTACCTGCTCCTACAACTGCCCATTGATCATTACGGGGAACAACATGTTGATTCCCTTTGTTTAACTTTGCCATAATTAAAATTTTTTGGGTTTGCCTTTGAATAATTTTAACGACCCCATAAACCCATTTTGACCGAAGCAGATTTTATTTTGAAGAAAACAGTAAACATTTTGTCTTGTTAGTCATTGCAATGTATTTTTACCATAATAGAGATTTCAAAATGTGAATAGTAGTTTAGGTGACAAGCCTTCTAGCGAACCTTACTTAGGGTTCTCATTCACTAATATTTGCAGTGAGTTGTCGCTCACTGCATTTTTATTATCATATGTCAATAGTTATATACTAAATTTAGTAGTATCTAATTAACAAAAAGAAGGTGGTTGGGGATAAAATTGAAGAAGCCCTTTTTTGGAGTAATAATTTATAAGCCTACATTTGAGAATCGAATTCAAAAAGACTTTTTCTTCTTTTAATCCCGGTTACGAGCCGGGATTTTTTATTCCATTAACCTTTTAATATTATTTGGTATTAATCATTGTTTTTATTTTTTAAAAATTCATCCTAACTACATCCCAAACTATTCCCACAATTCAAACACTTATAACAAGTGCCACTGCGCATC
>JANPJW010000281.1:0-9131 GCA_031425715.1 Chitinophagaceae bacterium
TAAAAGCAAGGGAATGAAAGTGTGGCTTTCTGTGCACTATTCCGACACCTGGGCCGACCCTGGCACACAAACAAAACCAGCCGCCTGGGCAGGTGCTAGTTTTGCTCAACTAAAAGACAGCGTATATGTTTACACCAAAAAAGTTGTTACAGAAATAAATCCTGATATCATACAAATTGGGAATGAAATAGACGCCGGCCTGCTTTGGCCGGAAGGTAAAAGCGACAACCTGCCGCAAATGAAAGAATTAATCGCACAAGGCATCAGGGCTGTGCGGGAACAATCTGCCCAAACAAAAATAATGTTGCACAATGCGGGAGTTTTCAATGCTGCGTTCTTTTTTACAAATATGGCTACACTGGACTATGATATTATGGGGCTTTCTTATTACCCCTTCTGGCATGGAAAAGACATCACCTCCATACAGTCTGCTTTAAATGCGCTCGGCTCGCAGTTTAACAAAGACATTGTGATTGCTGAAACAGCCTATCCCTTCACCCTTGGCTGGAACGATTATACCAATAACATCATTGGACTAAACAGTCAAATATTACCTGAGTATCCCGCCACAGAACAGGGGCAAAAAGATTTTTTAAACCGCATCAAAACGATTGTTGTAAACAGCAACAGGGGTGTGGGTGTGTGCTATTGGGGAGGAGAATGGGTGGCATTTCTAGGCCCTCTTTCAACCAACGGATCAAGCTGGGAGAACCAGGCTCTTTGGGATTTTAACAACAAAGCCTTGCCCGCCATCAGTGTTTTTAAGAACTAGTTGCGGCCTCCATGTGGGCTAAGCTTTAACGCCCATCAACATTTTACTGATTAGGGACTCAGCTTTTACAGTACAATATTACACTATTCACTTCGCTGCACATGCACGCTCTGTTTAAAACTAATTGTTTGAAAGAGATGGTTTGTAAATGATAAATGTTAGTTTTAAACGAACCCTCATTTCAATGCCTTACCGTAAAGCTGTGTGGACGTTCCCTACCTAAAGGCACAAGTAAATCTTGAGTTCAACAAAATTTCGCGGCCAATGCGGTCCAGGTTTGTTTATCCTTTGGGTGAAAGGCTTTCATGGTTAGCACTAAAAAAGTAATATGAATTCTATTTGGAAAAAAATTGTAATTACTACCACGCTTCAAAAAAAAGGGAAGCCAGGCGATGCTGCTTACACAGATTTCGCCTTGGCCAAAGGCATGCGTGCCTTCAGGATCACCCTGCTAGAATATATAAAAGATTTCTTTCTCATAACCATCGGAATTTTTTCGGCTGCTTTTGGATTCAAAGGTTTTTTACTGACCAATAATTTCATTGATGGCGGCGCCACGGGTATTTCCCTGCTTATAAATGCACTTACCGAATTCCCTTTATACTTGTTGTTGATCTTCGTAAACATCCCTTTTGTGTTGCTGGGTTATAAGATCATAGGTAAAGTGTTTGCCATTAAAACAGCCCTGGCCATCAGCGGCCTGGCCTTGGTAGTAGCAACAGTTACTTTTCCCAATGTAACCAACGACAACCTGTTGGTAGCCTTGTTCGGAGGATTTTTCCTGGGTGCCGGTATTGGTCTTTCTATCAGGGGCGGTGCTGTTATTGATGGTACCGAAGTATTGGCCATATTTTTAAGTAGAAAATTTGGTACTACCATTGGCGACATCATCATAATCATCAATGTGATCATTTTTTCTGCAGCAGCCTACTTGCTTTCTATGGAAATTGCGTTGTATTCCATGATCACCTATTTATCAGCTTCCAAAACGCTGGACTTTATTATAGAAGGTATAGAGGAGTATACAGGGGTTACCATCATTTCGTCGCACAACAATTTGATCAGGGAAATGATCATTAATGTTATAGGCAGAGGTGTAACAGTGTATCGGGGCAAAAGGGGTTTTGGCACTCATGGCGAATCTAAGGACACAGATATTGTATACACCGTAGTAACACGGCTGGAACTGAACAGGCTGAATACAGAAATTGAAAAGATAGATCCCAACGCTTTTATTGTGATGAGTAGCATTAAAGATACCAAGGGTGGGATGATAAAAAAACGGTCGTTGCAGCATTAAAATAATTTACCTGCAGAAAAATCCAGGTCGCAGCGCATTTCGATTTGTAACATTTTTTACAGAACTTTAAAATTTCACCAACAACCTATCCCAATGGCACACATCAATGCAATCAGTTGGTTTGAAATTGGCGTTTCAGACCTTGACAGGGCAACCAAATTTTATGAAGCTATTTTTGGCGACAGCCTTATACCCATGGATCTGGACAGAATAAAAATGCGGATGTTTCCCATCACCGATATGGAAAATGGAGTAGGCGGTGCACTTATTGACAGCGGAGGTTTTCACAAACCATCGCTTACAGACGGACCACTTATTTATCTCAATGGCAACCCCGATCTTCAAATGATCCTGGATAAAATACCTGCAGCAGGTGGCACCATCATGGTTCCCAAAACAGCCATCTCGGCAGAGTATGGTTTTATGGGTGTGTTTATAGATACGGAAGGCAACAGGATAGGTTTGCATTCTGTTACGTAATGCCTGGGTGTGCAGTTTTGAAAAATGAAACCGGATGGCTTACAACAATAATTTTTTGGTGATGGCTACCAGGGCCTGCACACCAAATTTAATATTGCCAATACTTTGGGCTGTAGCGTTGTTGTAGTCTGTAGCGTTTTTTATAACCACCAGCAGCGAGGCAAGATCAGCCTTACTGATGCCGGTATCTTTAATGATTTTGCCAATATCATTGTCATTGAGGCTGGTGAGGCTGGCAAAGCGTTCCTTAAATTGCGCATCTGTTATTGCCTGCGCCTCTGTTGCAAGTTTATCATATTTGTTTGCCATACATATTATTTTAAAAAAGTTTGAACTGTGCTTGCCAGCAACACCGATTTTTCTCCTACTGCCCCGGCCCCCTTTATAAACTGATTTAGCGCATTGTCTATGCCCTGCAGATTGATACGGTTGTTACTCAAAGCTTTTACTTTGGCATAAACATCTTCCCGCTGGCTGTTTAACCTGCCGGCAGAAACCAACAGGTTTTGCATGGCAACAAAAGTCTCTGCATACACTTTATAATCTGTATTGAGTTTTTGTGTGATAGCGTTTTTTTGTTGCTGCAATACCTGCAACAGTGAATCCCGACGCTCAGCAATTTTAGGATTGATGGCTTGCATTATTTCAACCAGATCCTTCTTTACATCTGTTCCCGGAGGCAGTAAAGTTTTAAAATTTTCGATGAGTGCCGGGCTGTATTCATTGTTGATGAACTCATTCACCAAATGTTTTTTTTCATTAAAAACATACTCAACCAGTAATACATTCATTTCGTGCATGCGCTGGCCTTCATCTTTTAAGGCATGCGAAAGTTCTATAGTTTGTACAGGCATCCTTGCACAGGATATCAACTGCAGACTACCTGCCAGGATGAGTCCTTTTATTAAAATCAATGGCTGCAAGTTTGCAAATGCGTTTTGCCAATGTATCTTTTTCATTTGCTGCTATTTTACAGGAATGAGTAATAAAATTGTTGTCATGAAAATATTTTCCATTTCTTCATTGCAGAAGAGCCATAGAGGTTAGGGGACTGAGGGTACTGTTGCGAAGGCAACACTTTTTTGATGGCTTTGTACCAATCCAGGTAGCTGGCATCTTTTGGCAGTTTGGCCAACGTTGCCAGGGCCACAAAAGTAAAAGCACCATTGGGGCGATTGCTGAACCATGCATCATAACTGTACTCCACATCCTGGCAACCACTCATGAGCAAACTACCATACCGCCCTGGCGGGCTCGACCTTCTGAAGGTTCTAATGGTTCCGAGTTTGTTAAGCTCCCTGGCAGATAGAAAAGTAGCCGGAGGCATAAATCTTACTTTTCGTGTAGGTGCTGTTTTACCACCCGTAGTGGGTGGCGTTGTGATGGGTGCAAACCGGGTAACCGTACCCGAGTGACAGGAATCTGAAAAAAAGACAAGCTTTACCCCATTCTTTTTTGAGGTAAAGAGGTCGTTCAATTCATCGTCGGTGATGGGCCCTTTGGTAAAAAGATCGTACGGACACAGACACTCATCTGTACCCTCATCTTCATCGCCATCTTTATCGGGCACATAAGTACCATGCCCGGAATATTGCAACAGGATAGAATCGCCTTTTTGTGCGCTGTTGAGGAGTTGTTTTATGGCAGCCAGTATATTTTTTTTGGTAGCCTCTTCATCTACCAGTTTTTGTACCGTAAAGCCATGTTGCGCAAAAACACGAGACCAATCCTTCACATCATTTAAGCAACCGGAAAGGTCACTGTCTGCACCGGGATAATTATTAATCCCGATACACAAAGCCATTTTTTGTACCATGATAGTCTATTTATTTAGGTGAAATCAATATCGAGTACTCCGAACATGCTATATAGTTTATCCCAGGCTTTCAGGTTGCGCTGTTCCTCGCCGGTGGCTTTTTTTAAAGACAGGATAGAGTTGGTACCAAAGATTCCATCCATGGCTCCAAAATAAGTACCTGCTCTGTGTAGGTAGGCCTGCCATACATAACCCTGGTCCTTTTCGAGGCTGTTCTTAAAAAACAGTGCCGGCGGCATTTCCAGGTGTGGCATGTCTTTGAAACGGGTCCAGCTGCCACCCCAGTCCAGTCCAAACTTTGTTCCCTCCTTCACATGCTTGTATAGCGGGCTATCGCCCTGGTAAATGTTGTTTTTAAAAATACCCACATCAAAGGCGGTGCAGGGCAAGTTGTTATGTCGTGATTTTTTTACGAAGCCATCAAGGTGCGTAACTACTGCGCCTACTTTTACCCAGGAGCCGTTTCTAAAAATGCGCCCCTGCTTAAATAATTTAAACTGATCGTCCGGCGTGCGATGTGCCGATACAAGTTTGGCCACATGCCCTGCAGGCAATTTTGTATTGATGGCATTTAAAATTTGGGGCAACCGTGCTGCAATGTATGGGTGCAGGTATTTGGGTTCTCTATCGTATCCCATGTTATGTTAATTTGATTTACGCTTTTTAATATGTCAACTTTCTTTGGCATCCTTCATAGCATTGAAAGCCTTTTTTCGTTTTTGCCCCATTTTGTTTACGTTGTAATAATCTTTGTGCCAGCTGTAGGTTTCGTCCAGGGGTTTGGAGAAACTTTTCACGGGCAAAGTACTCAGGTATCTTGGCCAAAAATGTTCAAACATCCGGCTGTATTCAGTTAGGTAGATATCGGCTACCCGCTGGTCGCCTTTAATAATGAGTGTATTCTCATCGTTGCTGGTGATGGAACTTTTACTAAAGTTGGCCGAGCCTGTAACAACGATGGGCACCTTTTCCAGTGGGTCTATCAGGAAAAATTTATTGTGCACATACAGGATACCAGCCCCGGCACTGGTTTTGGTAGAAATCTCTTTTACCCATTGCTCTACCGGAGTTTTTAAAATAGCGCCTGCCGTTATCATCAGGTCCCGGTCGTTGCTTTGCACCGACTTTGCCTCTGCAGCTTTCTCAAACAAAATATAGCGCAGGTGGTCTTTATCCTTTGCATATACATCTCTAAAAACATCATCTATGTTAAAAGGTATAATCATGCAGGCCATTTTTTGAGCACTATCAATCAAGTTGGCATAATGCGTTAGCAAAGTTTGAGAAGAGCGGGGACTAAAGAAAACGTGCGTGCCTTTTTTCAGGCTGCCAAGATCTGTGTCGGCCTTGATGGCTTCAGAAACCACCGCACTGTCTTTAACCGCCGGGTTTTCTTTAATGGTTGTCCAGTATTGAAAATATTTTTCGGCAATGCCTGCATCTTTTATCCAATGCCCTGTATTGCTATGGCCAAAAATACCTGCCAGTGTAATGTTGGTAGAGCCAGTCCACACTTCTATGGGTTTACCATCTTTGCATAATACCATAAACTTATTGTGAGGCTGGCTCACTTTGGTTCTGATGCGGCACAGGTTGCCAATACCCGCTGCCGCAATGGCTGTCTCATTTTTTAATTTCTGGCCGGGTTGGGCACTATAACACAATTCTACTTGTGCACCTGCCTTGTGCACTTTCTTTAAAGCCAATAAAAAATCAGGGTACTGCAACTCGTAAAACATGCCTGCAAGCTGGTAGCTGTCATCGGTTGCCTGTTTCACGAACTCCAGCAGGCCGTCTTCCCACAGCTCACGACCCAGCATTTTAAGGGCTGCTTTTTTCTTTGCCGGCGAGAGTTCGTCTACCGGTTTATTTTCGAACCGGGCACTGTATGCTTGCGAACCGGTAACACCATAGTTAAAATAAACTGCGTGTTGCCCATGCTGAAGGGGTTCTGTCTGCACATTGATACTCACTTCAAACCCTGGCACAGGATCGGCGGCTTTGCCCATCATGGCGGTAACCGTATAAGTGTACGTTTGGCCGGGGTCAGCTGTGTAGTCCTTCCAAAAATAAGTTTGCACCAGCGAAAATTTTTCACGTGCCGTACCTTTTAGGGAAGCGAAGCGCTTACTACCATTGAGTATTCTTTTTGGGCCACTCCCCATTTGCCGCTCAAACGAAAAACCAAGTAGGTTTTTGCCTTCTACTTTGCTTAAGGGAATATCAAGGGAAAACAAAACCGTTTGTGTTCCCGCAACGGCATACACTTTCAGGAGACCCTTTGTATTTTTAAACCGCATAAAATTGCATTTACCTGTGTGATGAAGTACAGAAAGTCGGTAATAATAAATTCAGGATTTTCTAATGCTTGAAGAAGGTGGAAGAAATAAGCCGGCTTTAAATGCAGATAAAGGACACCACAAGAAACAAACTATTCATTAAACATGCAACCCTTTTATCAGATGCTTAGTTAAAACTGTTCTAAATAAAAAAACCTTCCGAAGAAGGTTTACTTTAAAAAAATTGTTGAGTTAATTTGTTAGTCCACTACGGTGAGATCAGTTTGCGTTTGTATGTACATGGTGGGTGTACCGCCCTGGCTCATTACTTTACCTTTCACAAAAATCACTTTGTTTTTAAGGACTTCTGCCAGGTCGTAATTAAAGTTTACGATGTCTTCCTTTTTTACAAACACCGTAAATACCTGGTTGGGGAATTGCCGGTCAAGGTTGATCAGCATATTGCCGGCCCGGCTAAGTCTTGCGCCTACAACCGTACCACCCACAGTAATTTCAGTATTGTTGCCCATCCAGCTCTTTGCCTGCACGGTGTTAAAATGATTGCGAGGCAAAGTTTCCTGGGCCAGCGGTTCGGTATCTGCGGAGTTACTGGCAGGCAGCCACTCCGAAGCTTTAGCCTGACTCTCCAGTTCCTCTTGGAGGGCAGCGGGAAGCTTGTTAAAAAAATCGAGCCCGGTTTCCTTTTCCACATCATTGATGGTAACTGCAAAAGAATGCAGCGGTTTAGTGATGTCTGCATTCGGCATAATAAAGCCAATCGCTTTTTTATTGTTGAGGTCCAGCACTACTTTCCAGTAACGTTCGGGAATGCTTACTTTATTTTTTCCTCTTTCTATTTTGGGCAAGCCATCTTTTAATATGGGTCCTGTGAGCACATAAAGATCGGTGCTGGAGTGGCTATACATATATCCTCTTACTGCATCTTCTAAATCGCCCCAGGCGCCACGGTTAAATGCCGCCAGTTGGGGACTCATGTTAGAATAGTAATAAGATTCTGAAAGCGCCGTTTGGCTCCAGCGAAAATCGGCTGAGGGCGCCAGGTGACCACGATCATAGCCAAAACCATCATACTCGTAAGTGCTATCGGCCTTTAATTTTTTAAAGAAATAGTCAGCCTCTTCCGCACTGCCAGTTGACACTTTTGCATCTGTTCTAAAATCGTTGGTACGAAAAACAGTTCCTTTCAACACATCGGGAGATATCATATGCGCTACCCACCTTGCCTGTTCAAATTTTTCGGCATAAGCCAATGCAAGAGCTGCATGGCGAACGAGTGCATCACCAGATTGTAAAACAGGAAGACCAATCTTGTCCAGGTCGTCCTGCATTTTTTCCAGCTTCAGAAATTCTAACTTGTTATTGAGTAGCTGGCGCTGTTGTTCTATACTGCTCAGTTGAACAGTGGCCAATTTGATTTTTTCGCTGATGGATTGCGCCAGCAGGGTTGCATTGACCGATACAGTCAATAGCAATAGAAAGATATGCCTCATGCTTAAAACTTGTTACAGGTGCAAGTTAAGCTATCCAGCAGAAAAATATTTGCTGTACGCCGCACGCAAAACATGAAATTGTTATAATTGCTGAATAAATTCTTCTTTGGACACCAGTCCCGCTTTAGTCCACACAGCTTTGCCATTTTTATACACAATGAAGGTGGGAAACTCCTCAATATTTAATTCCTTCAACAGGTCTTTTTGCGTGGCACCATCTACTTTAACCAGTTTGAATTGGGTGCCATGAGATGTCACAAGGTCTGCCAAAACGGGTTCCATTTTCTTACAGGGCGGGCACCATTCGGCGCCAACATCTACCAGCACGGTTTTATCTGCAGGTATTTGTAAAAGGAAATCTGCCATGCTCATTTGCGGCACAGCAGTAAGTTGCTCCAGGGGCTTGCCCGCTTTGTTCCAGTTTTTAATCCCGCCTTCCATGTTATAGGCTGTATAGCCATTTTGGCGGAGCCAGTCCACTGCAGCACCACTCCTTGCACCGCTGAGGCAATAAGTATATACAGGTATATTCTTATCGAGCGCTTGCACTCGTTGCTTAAACTGATCTTGGTTATTCCAATCCGCTTGCAGCGCATTTTTTAGATGGCCATTTTCAAATTCGCCGGACGTTCTCACATCCAGCAACTGCACTTTGTTGGTAGCTATCTCTCTCTCAAATGTTGCCACGTCCAGGTTACTTTTTTGTGCCTGGCTGTTACAGGAAATGGCGAGGCTTGCCAGAAGCACCCAGCTTAGGAGAAAATTCTGTTTAATAGTCATTATTGAAAAAATTAGTAAGCGTTACCGCAGCCTGAAAAATTTACAAACTGCTTACACAAAACTAAGTGTTCTTTCCGCCACAGCGTATTTGATTTTGTTAAACAGCAGCATACATATTTGAAAATTCGATGTGCAAAAAATACAAAGTGCCCCGTTTTACCAGGGCACCCATGTATGTGTTCTCGAGAGGGAT
>JANPJW010000282.1:0-4196 GCA_031425715.1 Chitinophagaceae bacterium
GCTTTCATACCCAAACTTTTTATTTGCTGAATATTCCTGTGCAAATGCCGGCAGGCTTCTATGTGAATAGTAAGATTATCGGCTCCGGCATTCTTAAAGGCCTCTGCATAATTTTCCGGTTCCTCAATCATGAGATGCACATCACAAACTTTACCGGTTGTTGTACGAATAAACTCAATGATCATAGGGCCAAAGCTGATGTTGGGTACAAAACGTCCGTCCATCACATCAAGGTGAAACCAGTCTGCCTCACTTTGGTTGAGCATTTCGCAGTCTTTAGCAAGGTTCAAAAAATCTGCAGATAAAAGAGAGGGTGCAATAAGTGCCATTGGTAAAATATTTTAGTGGATATTATGTACGAATAAGATTGGTTTAAAAAACGGGTATCATTTATTGAGCAGTTTGGATACTTGGGTAAGTGCTTGCCTCGCTTCGTCATAATCGGCATCATATATCAAAGCGGTTTCATAGCTTTCCTTTGCATCTTCTAAACGGTTCAGCTTTTCGAAGCACATTCCCATGTAAAAATAGCCTTCGGCATAAGCGCTTTTAATTTTTACGGCTTTGTCTAACACCCTCAGCGCATCCATATATTTTTCCTGGCGGTACAATACCAGTGCTTTTTCTTTGTACGGTTCCATAAAAGTGTATGAACTGCTGATAGCTTCATCAAACAAAACCAGGGCCTTCTCATCTTCCCGGATACTGCAGTAGTAAATCCCTTTTATAAGAATTGATTCTTTGATGAATTCTCCTTGCTTGATAAGTAAGCCAGCCAATTGTAAAGCTACCGGGTTTTTTGTTTCAGCATATATTTTGGCCAATAGCAATATATCGTTAGAATTGCTGGATAGGCGAACACTTGTTTCCAATGCTTTGATTGCTTCTACGGTATCTGCATTTTCGTAGTGTAAAACTCCTTTGATGTGCCAAAACCTAAATGCTGAGCTGTCACTTTTCAACGCACCGTCAACTGTTGAAAGAGATTTTTCATACTCACCATTATCTCGGTAGAATTGAACCAGGTTCTCTACGAGTAAACCTGAATCGGGATATTTTTGAAGCAATTCTTTGAGTTGTTTTTCCTGACTAAGTTCACCGGGGGGTGCTGGTTTCACTTCTTCATTATTGCAGGCAGCTACCAAAAAGCCGAGTAAAATAAGTAAATATCTCATGAAGAAATTTGTTTTGCAAAAGTAATTGATTGCTTGTTGAATGAATGACAATTGTATTACAAAATTAATACGTGCCATTCTTAGCTTTGAGCCCTGAAAAAACTTTCTCTTATGAAGTACTTGATGATGCTAGCGCTGTTTAATATTTTTTGGAGTTTTACCGCCAGCTATGCAGCTGCGCCACCCTTGACCTTGGCTGCTTTGCAGCAGGACACCATTCATTTTCCTGGTGAGGATCATTTTGCCAATGTGCGCCAACTTACTTTTGGAGGCGACAATGCTGAGGCTTATTTTAGCAACGACGGCAAATACCTCGTTTATCAAAAATCGAATGTGAAGGAGGGGATTGCCTGCGACCAGATCTGGATGGGAAAGATTCCTACATCGCCGGGAGAAACTTTTCTTCCCAAGTTGGTGAGTACCGGCACTGGCCGAACCACCTGCGCTTATTTTTACCCGGATGGAAAACATATTCTGTACGGGTCAACACATTTGGGAAACAAGGATTGTCCCCCTGTGCCAGACCGCACTAAATATGGCAACAAGTACATCTGGCCTATCTATGGAAGCTTCGATATTTTTAAAGCCGACACCAGCGGAAAAATTGTAAAGCGCCTCACCAAAACCAAGGGGTACGATGCCGAAGCTACTATTTCTCCCAAAGGAGACATCATGGTCTTTACGTCTATGCGTGACGGTGACCTGGAGTTGTATACCATGAACCTGGATGGAAAAAAAGTAAAAAGAATTACCAACTCACTTGGGTATGATGGTGGCGCCTGGTTTAGCCCGGATGGATCTAAAATAATCTGGCGTGCCTCCAGGCCTACCACAGAGACAGAAATAAAAGAATACAAAGAACTGCTGGCACAAAATCTTGTAGCACCTACACATATGGAAGTGTGGATGGCCAATGCTGATGGAACGGATGCTAAACAGGTAACCAATTTAGAGCAGGCTAACTGGGCTCCTAATTTTACACCAGATGGAAACCACTTTATATTTTGCAGCAACCATGAGTACAAAAGAGGTTTTCCTTTTAATATGTACCTAACCAATTTAGATGGTAGCAACATGCAAAAAATTTCAAGAGACAAAGGTTTTGATGCCTTCCCGATGTTCAGCCCCGATGGAAAGCAATTTGTTTTTTGCAGCAACAGGAATAATGGAGGTACAAGGGATACAAATATTTTTATAGCTGATTGGGTGGAGGGAGGAAGGTAAAAATTCAAAATTCAAAATCTTGCCGGGCATCAAGTGGCAGTTGGGGGTGAGCGTTGAAGCAATGGTGGACGGGCATGCTGAATGGTGAAGGTCAATGGCGCATCTGGCATCCGGCATCGAGTATCCAGCATCCAGCATCCAGCATCTTTTCAATTTAATTCAGTTTAAATGCTCCTGCTGTTGTAGATTTGGCCAACTAAAAACTAATAATTATGGAAAGTGGATTACTGCATTTGCACAACTTTTTACGCTGGGTAATTTTGTTTTTTTTACTGCTAGCTCTTGTACAGGCTTTTGGTAAAAAAGCAGGTCTGAAGAAAACAAGTTTATGGTTGTTGATATCGGCACATATCACTTTACTAATTGGATTGTATCAATATTTTACGGGCGCATTTGGTTACAAACTCATTCAGGCGAATGGTTTTGGGGGGGTGATGAAAGACAGCGCACTGCGTTTTTGGGCTGTAGAGCATATTAGTACGATGCTTATTGCTATTATTATTATCACAATTGCCAGAGGAAAATCAAAGAGTGGTGCATATTCTGCTGCATCGTGGTTATACCTTATTGCATTGTTGCTGATTCTTGCAGGTGTTCCGTGGCCGTTTAGAGAAGGAATAGCAAGACCATGGTTTCCGGGCATGTAGGTAATGTGGAGACTGGAAGCACAACATCCTTAAATCGAAGCACAACAAATAAAAAATTAAACAGCAAGGCCCGCATTACCGCGGGTCTTACTCTTTTGAAGAGATGCTCCCCCGGCTACCGAGTTCTATTACTTCGCAATTTTTCATTTCCTTGCCATCAATATCAAAACGAATTAAAGTTTTCACCTTGTGCCAGCCATGGTTGCCGGCTGCTCCCGGGTTCATATGAAGGCACTCAAGTTTTTCATCATACATTACTTTTAAAATATGAGAGTGCCCGCTGATGAAGAGTCCGCTTCTGTGTTCCTTGATCTGCTCTTTTACACCAGGGGCATACCGGCTTGGATAGCCGCCTATATGGCGGATGAAAACGTTTACGGCTTCGCACCTGAAAAATAAATCTTCGGGGTATAAGGATCGGATGTTGGTATCATCAATATTGCCATAGACTCCCCGCATGGGTTTGAAATCACTTAGTCGGTTGATCACATCCATATTCCCAAAATCTCCGGCATGCCATATTTCGTTGCAGTGTTTAAAATGCTCAAACACTGCTTCATCCAAATAGCCATGCGTGTCTGATATCAATCCAATTCTTGTCAAAGCGAATCAATTTTAAAATAGTAAATTTGAAATGAAGATAAATAGCAATTGGTAGATTGGTTAATTAGTTGATTGGTAAATTAGTTAATTAGTCAATTAACCAATGTGATAATTTCTACTTGCTAGAAGACTCTTTAACCATGTCGACAGTCCCATTGTCCCATTATCAAATTACCAAATTATCAAATTAATAAAATGCCTCACTATCATAAAGCCGGAACAATTCCTCACAAGCGCCACACCCAATTTAGAAAGCCAGATGGCAGCCTCTATTCGGAGCAGCTATTTTCTACCGAAGGTTTTTCTAATGATTACAGCATTTCTTATCATACTTATGCCCCCACACTTATTGTAAAATGCGACGATCCCATAGATGTGGCGCCTGTGATTGCGGAGGAAAGAATGCTGAAGCACCGCAGCCTGGAGGGTTTTAAGGTAAAGCCCGAAGCCGATTATTTACAGAGTCGTAAAGCGGTGCTGGTAAACAGTGATTGTCACATCGTGCTGGCATCGCCACAGCAAAGTACAACAGACTATTTTTACAAAA
>JANPJW010000283.1:0-2229 GCA_031425715.1 Chitinophagaceae bacterium
AAAATGTTTTGTGAAAACGCTAATACTTAGATAAATAAATTCTTAATTTTTTGGAGTAATGCTGTGTAATACAAATGCCGTTCTACCAGGTTGTTTTCATAGGTTCCCTTTACCCGATTGATAAACACAAGGCGCAGATTATCCGGCCTTTAGTTACCCGCCATACAAGTTTGCGAAAAAAATAGTTTGCAAAAATTGTAGCATTGATTTTGAGAAGTATGCACAGGGCAGCAACAACCCTTACACGCCGATGGCAAGGACAGATAAGGCTTTCACGAAGTTAGGCTACATAGCTGCAGCAGCTTAAAATATACTTATCTGGAAACCGCAAAAGGAACAATTATTTCCATCTTATAGCTAACGCTATTTCCATTGTGCATTGCAGGTATCCAAATTGGGCTCTCTGTAACAACACGCACTGCTTCGTCTTCCATTCCGTACCCATTCAGGCTTCTGTACTTCACATTAGTAACAAAACCTTTAGGATTGATTACAAAATCTACACTTGCCAGGTAGTAACCCGGAGGCGCACCTTTTTGACCCGGAATATCTCGTCTTGTATTTTGTATTAAATATTCCTGGAAAGTTAATTTACCAGGAAAAACAGGTTTAACGTCAACACGGTCGAAAATTTTACCCTCCTGTATACTATCACCTTTTACATCAAACTTTATTAGCATCTTTTCTACACCTAGGCTATCCTTTACTGTCTTGCTACTTAATCTGCCCTTGAAATACGAAAATTCAGAACTCGAAATTTGCCTGCCTTTTTCAAAAAAAATAGAAACCAATTTAAAACCCATGCTATCCCATAAAATCCATTCACCCTCTTCCAATCCATTTTTATAATTACCTTCTTGCTTCAATTGGCCAGATGTGAAGTACTCGCTATATCGCCCTTCGAGCTGGTTTAGCATAGAGTCTTTAAAATGAATGGACATTTTTAGCGAACCTTTTTTGATATCAAAACAATCAACCAAAAAAAGCGAACTGTCTTTTAGTCCTTTTCCTAAATAAGTAGCAGCTGTTTTTTCGACAGATGCCATATTACTATCTAGAAAATACAAATACTGATAAGATTGTCCATTTGCAGTAATGGCCCACAAGATGAATAGGTATGCTGTTAGAAATATTGTTTTCATCTATAAAAAATTAAATCGATTGTATTTAAGAAAACAGGTTTCTCAATTTCCTAATATTTCAAAGGCCAAATGGCTTCTTTTCTACGCTGGGGCGGTTCCCACTCGCATGAACCCACGCACCAACCCGCACACGCCGATGTTCCAAATGCTTTCGGGATTTTCGCCTTCATCGCAACAATTGTAAACTTACAAGTTCTTCCCTTGCTCTGGATTACTATCTTAAAAAAAGTTGAAACAGTGTGTCGGATACGGGCTTCGATAATCCCTGTATGCAAACCAGTATGTAGCAGACAGATGCCACGGCTACAGCTCCTTCTTTGGCCTGGGTTTGTGGGCATTTTTTATAAGATCGGTAGCTTTATGAATTTGCTTATCTATGTCCTTTATTTTTATAACCTGGTGGATAATTCCACGTTGCTTTCCCAGGGTGAGTGTATAGAAGCGTTTTTTTAAATCTGGCTCCTGTTCCATCAATGCTTCTAATACCGCAGGCATATCCACTCCCAACGGATTCGGATCTTCTACAATTTCGAAATTCAAATGATCTCCCAGGGTTTTGCCGATTGTCGCTAAATTTTTAGCAGATAGGATGATGAAGTAATTGCCGTCGCCAAAATTGTTGAGCCCGCATTGGAATGACAACTTTTTATCCAGGGTACAGATGAGCCTGCTGTGTCGTTTGTTTTCAAATTGATGTACAACCGCTGCCTCGAGCTTAAGAAAGAAATAACCACCCTTTCTTTTATCAAGCTGGCCAATGATCTGTTTGCTTTTAAATGCTTTCATATCTGCAAAACGGTTGTGTTTTATTGGAGGCGATGGAAGGCTTTTGACATCCCTGCTTGCGGCACAAGCGGTTTCTTTGACTGCGTGGTTAACTGCCCGGCAGCTTTCTACCTTCGCTTGCCAGCACAGCAATTTGTAGGATTCTTTTGTTTCTTGTATCCCCGGTTTTTGCCAGTTTAATGTGGCGCAACATGAAACGTTTGCTTGCTGCTCCAAACCCATCAAACTTATGCAGCGCCCCGGGATATTTTTCAAGTGCTTCTATAAAATCTTTGGGTTTAACCAGCTGATCTACATCATC
>JANPJW010000284.1:0-6981 GCA_031425715.1 Chitinophagaceae bacterium
GGGTCATCGTTATAGTCTTGGCTTTGTTGATAGGCAAAAGTAGATTTGCCCATGGCAGGAGGTACTGTCTTTATCCTGAGCTCAGGCTTTTTATCATAACCTGATGCCGTAATTTCATTCATGTTGCCAGCAAGGGGAAGCATGGTTACATTTACTGTAGCCCGGCCTTTTATTTTTTCTTCCAATGTTTCATAGCCTAATGCTGCAAAAACCAGCGCCGCATTTTGATTGGGTACTTTTATTTGATAATAGCCATGTAAGTCTGCAGACACCATTTGGCTGCCATCTTTTACCTTGACTGTTGCAAACGGAACGACGTTGCCAGAGTTGTTTGTAATGGTACCACTAACGATAAAATTATTTTTTTCATTAAAACCCAGCAACGCAAAAAACATTGGCAGGAGTAGCAAAACTATTTTTTTCATAAACGTTATTTTTTTAAACAGATGCTGCACATTTGAACATTACACAAAGGGGCTGTTTTATTTTTCCATATTTTTGAAACTTGGCTTTTCTTACCAACATACCTGCTCATAAGGATAGCGATGACCTGCTTGTAGCCAATTACAAGGCCGCCGGAGACTTACAGACCCTATCAGATCTTTACCAGCCGTACATGGACCTGGTTTACGGTGTTTGTCTTAAGTATTTAAAAGATGAGGAAGATGCAAAGGACGCAGTGCTGAATATTTTTGAAGAGTTGATTTTGAAAGTTAAGAAGTACGAAATACAGCATTTTAAATCCTGGTTGTACCAGTTGGCAAAAAATCATTGCCTTATGAAGTTGAGATCGGCTAAAAAGTTTTCGAAGGCAGCGATAGATGTTTCACTTATGCAAAATGAAGACCCGGTGCATCTGAACGGTGTCATGGAAAAGGAAGAAAATTTTAAACACCTGGATTTTTGCCTGGCGAAACTCGTGCCCGATCAAAAACAAGTGGTCAGCCTGTTTTACCTGGACGGCAAATGCTACAATGAAATTGCAGACCTTACAGGAATTGAATGGAAGAAAGTGAGGAGCTTTATTCAGAACGGTCGAAGAAATTTAAAGATTTGTATGGATAAACAGTTAAGTGCATCCTGATGATACAAGATCAATATCACGATAAGCAATGGGGCGTAGAAGATTTTAAACGCTATCACTCGCAGCAAATGACGAATGCAGAGCGGCATGCATTGGAGAAGGCTTCCCTTGATGACCCCTTCCTGGAAGATGCGCTGGAGGGCTATGCCATTGCAAATACGCCCGCAGAAGACGTGGCGGCACTAAAAGAAAAATTACAACTCAAAAAAGAAAGTAAAAAGGTTGTTATATTTTCTGCAAACCGACGTAACCAGTTGCTAAAAGTTGCGGCCATGCTTCTTTTAATTGCCGGGCTTACATGGCTCTTGAATCCAGTTACCAAAAAGCCTTCCACGGAATTGGCCACTATTTCTGGTAGTGCCCCTGTTACTGCAGCGCAGGCTGATAGCGCTAGGGATATTCCATCGCTTGCAAAGCAGGATCAATTGGAAACTACCAATGAAACTTCGCCTCCTGCGGTAGCAGCACAGCCTGTGCCGCCGGCAATAGATAAGGTAACCAATAATGCTAAATCGAAAGATCCTGAACTTAGTAGCAATGAAGTTGCTGCAATAGCTCAGCAACAAAAAGAGAGCCCTTCAAGCACGGAGAAATCTGCTGCACCTGCCTTGAGCAGAGCAACTATAAATAATACAGCAGAGATTAACGGAATTAAGGGGATAGTAGTAGACAACCAGGGGGCGCCTGTACCTTACGCAACGGTTACGGTACCACAAAACAATAGCAATGTTGCGGCCGATGTAAATGGTGTTTTCTTTTTAAGAAATAATCAGCAGTCAAATGTGATGGCAAACGTAAAAGCACCTGGTTTCATAACAACCAATGCCCCTTTAATTGCCGGAACGGATGATAATAAAATTGTGCTGCAGGAAAGCCAGGAGTCTCTGAATGAGGTTGTAGTGGCGGGATATGGAAAGCGTAAAAAGTCAGCGGGTATAACCGAATTTAAGATAAAGGATTTTGCGTCTGGCAGAATCAATTTTAAGAATGTAGTTCCTTTAAGTAGCCCTCAAAACTTTGCGGATTCTATGAAGGTACTCTCCGCAAGTTTAATGGTAACTGATACCACAGGGTACGTGTTGCTCCGCTTCGATATGACTGCCGCTGGTAATCCTACTAACATCGTAATCAGCAAATCCTTATGTTCCAATTGCGATGCTGCAGCCATTCAACTATTGCAAAAAGTACCAGCTCTTAAGCGCATCAATAAAAATAAGCCGGAGGCCCGCATTTCATTTTAGCAAGCCTGGCGGAGCTCCGGAGTTGTCGATCTCCTCCTTCAATCAACTGGTTAACAATTATTTTCACTACTCCTCCAAACCGCTTGTCAGCAAGGCTTTAGCCCTAGTGTATTGCTAAAAAATCCACTAATATTACGACTGGCACGGATATTGGTTAAGTGGGTGTAAATAAAAAATATTAAACTATGAAAAAGATATTTCTTACTTGTGCACTGGCAGCGTTAACAATTTTTGCAACAGAAGCACAAACAAAAAAAAGCAAAAAAAGTAAAAAGACAGTTGTTAGTACCGAAGCCAAACTAAACAATGACATTGCCAAAATCAAGAGCGAAAAACGCCTTGCTATGGAGCAACAAAGGATGGATCGAATGGTTATTGACTCTACCCGCAAAGCTGATGAGATGACTGAAGAAGCTTACAAAGATTCTGTAAGGATTGCCTGGAAAGAGCAGAAATTGAAGGAAGTAGACAGCACCAACCAGGTAAACTGGAAGCAACAAATGGCAGATAAAGACCAATGGTATGCTACAGAAAGAAGCCAAAAAGAAATTAACAAGGCTGCTAAACTAAGCGAAAATCAAGGGCGCCAGGTGAAGGCAATTAATTTATCTTTTAATGCACAAGCAAAGGCAATAAAAGAAAACCTGGAAATTACACAAGATCAAAAGATGCAGCAATTGGCAGCATTAAACGTAGAAAGAAGAGCTAAAATAAGGGCGGTAATCGGTAAGGGTGATGAAAGCAAATTAGAAAAAGCAAGAAAAAAATACATGGCTACAAACACCGACGACAAAGAATCTGCATGGTTGAATGAAGTTGCGGTGGTAGGCAATAAATAATAAAAACCCTTTTGCAAACACAAACAAAAAAGGAATTGTACTTGTACAATTCCTTTTTCATTTAAACACAGCTTGTTTATCCGGAAAAACTTCTTGCCGGAATGCCTACTGGTGCAAAACCAGGATCGGCAACTTACTGTGAAAAGTCATTTTCTTGGTTCTGTTATTGGAGAATAATTTATCCATGAAACCGTGGTCTTTTTGCACCGCAATGATAAGGTCAATGTTGCGGTCATTTGCAAATAAATCAATGGCTTCGTCGGTGTCAAACAAACGCATAAAATAAAATTCTGGGTTGTACTCCACCAGAAGCTCTTTCAAATCCTGTTTTTCCTTTTCGTACTTTTCGGTAAGAGAAATGTAATGGTCTTTATCTACGTTTACAACGTGTAGTTGTGGGTTATAGATACTCAGGAATTTTTTGATAGGCACGGACGGTGTTGTGTTCAACGTATCTTTAAAGTTGGAAGCCAGCATTACGTTCTCCATTCTTGTAAAACTTGCATGTTCTGGTATGATAAGGACCGGGCATGCTTTTGTAGCTGCCATTTTTAAAGTATTGCTACCAAAAAGCACCTGGGCAATGGCGGTTTTACCCGTTATACCCATTATTACCAAATCTGCAGACCGGTGTCTTACGGCTCTTTCAAGACCGGTTACAAAATCTTCTTCTTTGTGGTTGAGTATTTCAATATCTACAGGGCCCGTTTTCAGCAAATCCTCCTTCAAATCTTCCAAACGAGCAATTGTATTTTCCCCTTCGCTATCCTTAGCATAGCTGTGATAGATAATCATTTTCATACCTTCCCGCCCAGCTAAAAACTTTGCGGCATAGTTAGCAGCGTTTAGTGAAGTTTCCGAAAAGTCTACTGGTACTATTACTGTTGTCATATGTTACTTGTTTAAAATGGTTTTGTAGAATCACTTTCAGTGTGCAAACTATGCACATGTAAGCTAAAGGGTGCAAATATAAATATTTTATCAAACACCAAAATGCAGGAATACACTCCGGTATGTACAGTTAAATATTTTGCAGCTAAAAATAAGAGGAAGAATTACTCCAAACCGGATCCGAATCCCTGAAGGTACTGAACAATAGAAATCGATGTGGTTAATAGCTCCAGGTTGTATGTGTCCATCGAATATGTCTTCTATTTCTTTTCTTCAAGCGCTTACTTCGCATCGGGCATTATTTGCTAATGTGTGGCCGGGTGTGTTTTCACTGCGGCATTGCACACAGCCCAATGCAGCTCCGTAGGCATACCGTGCCCCTGGAGTCTACTAATTAAATGTTAGAAGAGATTTAGCCAAATGCAGTTGCAGTAGACGCCCCTACAGTTTCCCGCTGTCGCAGTCTACTTTTACCAATTCGGTAGATTTGGTAAAATCAATTTGCTTGAGATCCTCGAAAGTCATTTTTCCGGCTTCATCTTTTACGGCGCCATAGCCTTCCTTATACCCCCCGGCGGTTTTTAAAAAAATAACTTCTCTAACAGACTCTACACCTTCGCTCATAAAAGTGTATTCAGCCAGCAAAGTATCACCTCTCATGCTACCGCTGAGGGTACCAGTATTCTTATCTTTTGCCTCAGGCAAATAATTCAGGGTTCCCGTTACCATCCCACCTTTTATGGTAATAGCCATTTCAATTACACTGTTGCCCGTTTTACTTCTATAACAATCGCTTGCAACTGTTGCTGGAGCGGGTGCAGTGGTGCCAACGTTGTCATCTGAAGGCGTTACAACGGTTGTTGTTTCCGTTGTTTTGCTTTGTTCATTTTTTGTTTCTGGACCGCTACATGCTACCAATATTAGGAGCAGTGCGGGGCTTGCAATCTTACAGATGTTCATCATTTAAATTTTAGGTGTGGAAGGTACCACAGTAAAAGAAGTATATAAATTTAACAACCTTCACATCCAATAAATATACCACTTAACATGGAAGGCTGTTATAGAAAAGGCCGGCAAATAGATGCCGGCCTCTTCAAGATCTTAAAAACATTGCTGTTTCACATTAGTCTCTGTGTTTGAACAGGTAAAAAACACCTACCTGGAAACCGCGGTTCTTAATTTCGTTCAGATTAGTTTCTGTGATATCTGTTAAACCAAGATTGTAACGGGCATCAACACCAAAACCTGTTGGGGGATGCACGTAACTTACACCTGCAGTAATTCCAAAGTCAACAGTTTTCAATTGATCTTTAATGTCTGTTTCTAGACTTCCCACTTCACTTTTAGCGTTTACAAGAAAACCAACTTGCGGACCGGCCTGTAGTCTGAAGCCATTGTCGAACATGTACTGCAAGTTTAAAGGAACGTTTATGTAGGCCAGTTTTGTTTGTCCATTACCTGAATTTGCTTTTGCACCCTGGCCAGAATAAACAACTTCTGGTTGAAGGCCAAACTGAGGACCAAGATGAATATGACCAAGCAGGCCGGCATTAAAATTAGTGCGGCTCTTATAGTCCTGATCCGGATCACTCTCAAGGTTAAATACGTTCAATCCTCCTTTAATACCCAGGTTTACTTTCTGCGCACTAGCAGCACCTGTCATCATTAACGCAGCCAATGCTACACTCAAATACCTTTTCATAGTAGTTTGTTTTAAATTAAATTATTTAATCAGTGCTTTTCTTTGCACTGCCCACCCTTGTGCAAAAATGATTCCAATGTGCCAACATCGAAAAATGAATGCGTTTTTTTGGGTCATTTAAGTTTAGTGCGAAACAATTTGCACGTTTGGGATGATTGCACCACAGTAATGCCCCTGCGTAGTGGGAGTGTCAAGCTGGTTTTTACAGAGTAACTGACATTCCTCGCAAAGCCCTGTCATATTAGGTTTATACTTCTATTTCAAATAAACTTAAAAAAATGGCGCTGTAGTGTTTGGGTAATTGCTTACTGGCAGTGGGAGTGATGGTACCTAAAAATTTAAATCCGCACGCTTGATAATAATTGATCAGGGCTTCATTGTCGCCCCAGGTATCCATCCGTATAAACTTTTTATGATGCGCATGTGCATGTTCTTTAGCCCATGCTACAATCTGCTTCACATAACCCTTTCCACGGAAGGCAGGATTGGTTACTATGCGGTGTATATAAATAGAAGGATCTGCATTTTTTTCTTTCCATATAAAGGGATCTTCATAAGCAATTGCAAAAATGCAGGCCACATCATTGCCCTCCATTATTTTCCATTGTCTGCCTTCTGCAATTTCCGCTTGTACCATCTCCCGGTCAAAGTCTAACCAGTGCTTGTCGAATTTTGTTTTTTGAAAAGCAACCGCCTTGTCATATAAATTAAAAATAGTTTCTATATCTGTGCTTTCGCTGTTGATGATCGTCATGGTAAATTTCGATAACCCGGTTTTAGGGTTTACTAATAAATATTTGGCAAGTTATACAATAACGCAACATGGTTTATTTATTACATAGATGCTTTTGAGCTAAAATCTGGATCTGTTTTAACAGGCTTATGGTGCGCCCTGTTTAACTTACAACAATGCGTCAAACAAAAGCCTCATTTGAGTATAAATTCCGCTATTTTTGCCGCCTAAAAGAAGTTAAAGCGTACATGAAGAACATCCGCAATTTTTGTATTATCGCCCATATAGATCATGGCAAAAGTACCCTGGCCGACCGCCTTTTACAAACTACACATACCATTAGCGACAGGGATATGCAAGCCCAGGTGTTAGATGACATGGATCTTGAACGGGAAAAAGGTATTACCATAAAAAGTCATGCAATACAGATTAATTATCCATACAAGGGAGAAGAATATATCTTAAATCTTATTGATACTCCCGGTCACGTT
>JANPJW010000285.1:0-17788 GCA_031425715.1 Chitinophagaceae bacterium
ATGCTGACAATTCCGTGGCATTGCCTTTAATGTATTTCCCATCAATAAGGCAGTTTGCTAATATTCCTTTGTAAAGGGTTTTATATGCTTCTTCAAATTTTTGGTGAGGATGACCGAATCTTTTTTGGAGTATTGCTGTTAGTTGCAGCCCCCTGGCACAGGTGCCACTCGTCCACATAAATTCTTTACCCGGCAGGTGGTGCTCCCAAGGGCCGCTTTCTGTTCGGATAATATTTTTTGCATTGATGTTATGAATAATTGCGTTGCCAATTGTATCCAATGCATTTTTCCAGGTATTGAAAAATGTTTTATCGCCGGTTTCATTTATGTAATGGTAGAAACCAGTAAGAAAAAGTCCCAGGTCATCTATTTCTATATTGGGACCGTCAGTGTTGTAATCACTTTCTTCACGACCATTCCCAAAATATCTTGTTACCGATATATTATATGGGACGCCGATGCCATAATCTTTTCCATCAGTGTGCACATAATGAATATATTGGTTGGTGGGCTGTGCTTTAAGCATGAATTCAAGTGCTTTCCGGGCTTCCTCATACATTCCAAGTTTGCTCATGGCTTCTATGGCAAACGCAGCATCTCTTACCCAGCTTATGGCCCACACACCCGGGCGCAGGGAAGCAAGCACCTGCCCATGCGACAGTGGAAAAATTTCTTTTTCGCTCACTTGGCTCATTTTTAAAACAGCTATACTTTGCTCTGCAGCATTGCGTTCCTGCGCAGAAATACCCACAGGAAGTTTGGATTTTTTAAACAATGCCTGCATAAAGGCAATCTCCTCTTCGGCCAGGTTTTGTTTGCTATCCAGGAGTCTCCGGGTAGCGGCGTTTATTGCTTGATTATTGTCATGCTGAGAATCTTTAAAAGAGAATAAAAAGTATTTTAGCCTGCCAAGGTTGATACCGACAGCTTCGTTGCTGAGTAATTCGCCGTTTGCTTTTTCTGAAACGAAAGATATGTTTTTGATGGCTTCCGGATTACCCGATACGATGGCATAAAAAATCTTCTCCCCGGTGGTGAAGGGAGCAAGGTAACGGATGGAAAAATCTTTGTACGTAACCCTGATAACATGTGTGTTTTTTTCGTAGGAAGCACTCAAAGGTTTCTGCGGAGTTTTCAGCCTGATGTTTTGTGCAAAGGGTTGCACTGCTTTGCCAGAATCGTAATAAGAAAAAATATGAGGATATACGTTTTCAACAAGGTCTGACTCTTCATTATACACTGCTGCTATTAGTCCGTTGGAAGTGGTAAGTTGATAGTAGGATTTTTTACTTTTAATTTGCGCAGCAATTCTTCTGTCGCTTTCCTGCCTGGAAAGAATCATGATACTACCCGAATAGATGCCACCACCACCAGCACCGTTATACACTCTTATCGCAATGCTGTTTTTCTTTTCTACCCATTCTTTTTTAATGGTATATTTTCTTTCTACATCCCAGGCCGTTTGATCTCCCGGAGGAAATTTACCTGTGTTGCCAATCAAGTGCCCGTTAAAATAAGTTTCATCTGCATCATCAATGGCTCCGGCAAAAAAGACAAGTTCTTTATTTAAGAGACTTCCTGGTAATTCTATCTCAACCCTGTACCAGCCTATGGATTTTTCTTTATTGATTCCAAGATTATCCCATCCTGCGGGAACAGGTAGCGTGTCCCAGTTGGTATCGTTAAAGGCCGGCTGGCTAAAAGCAGGATCATCCTGCATGATGAACTTCCAGTAAGTGGGAAAACGGAATTGCTGGGAGAAGCTGATGCATGGCAATACAATCATCCAAAACAGTAGCACAGCCCTTATTGTTTTCATCATTTTATTGTTTATTCTCCGTTACAACTGATCTTAGTCGATCAAACAGCTGAAGGCGAAAATATCAGATTGCCACAAATTTAGCAGTTCATGATAAAGTAGCAGCTGCTTCTTTATCAACTAAAATCAATGCATTTTCATGCTGCTGAATAAAGCTTGCCGGAACATCATTACTTATAGAACCCCTAGTGGCTTGTTGTAAAATGGCAGCTTTATTTTTTCCGCTGGCTAACAACAACAATGTGCGGGCCTGCATTATCTGCGCCATTCCTAATGTGATGCCCTTGTTTATTATGGTGGGTTCCTTAAAATAATTTTGGCCAGAAAGGATTGTTGTTTCATGCAGGGTCGCTATGTGTGCCTTCCTGCTTACATCCACACCAGGTTCGTTCAAACCAATATGACCATTTATTCCAATGCCTACGACCATACAATCTATGCCAGCCTTGCTTTCAATTATTTTGTTCATTTTTTCACATTCATTTTCCGGATCCTCAGCAGTGCCGTTAAAAAGATGCACCTGGTTTTTTGTAATACCCAGTGGCCGAAAAATTTGATTTTGTAAAATATAATGACAGCTTCCGCTAATATCTTCCGCAACACCCAACCATTCGTCCAGCCCAATACAAAAGCATTTTGTAAAATCTGTGTGTTGTGAAACTGCTTTTTCTATCAGCAATTGATAAGTACGTACAGGTGTATTGCCAGTGGCAAAACAAAGTACTGCATCGGGTTTATTTGTAACTATCTCTATGATCAAATCTGCCGCTGCATCAGACATTAACTCGTAGCTATTGAATATTTGTAGTTTCATTATTTGTAGATGTTTGCTGGTAACAAAATCGAGGGCAGTATTTTCTTTTTATTTCAGAGCGTTTAATTTCGTTAATCCTTCCTGCACATCTTTGTCTTGCATAAATAAATTCCAGATAAGACCCGTGCGGTAATTTTCAATCATCACCGTCATGGGTGCCTGGTTGAGGCCCATGTATATTTCTGAGCACCAGTTATTGGTTAAATCGAATGCATCTTTAAAACCATATTCGCCCCATAAAAAACTCCCATGATTGAAATAATAATTTTTCAGGGCCTTCATAGATTCCACTGGAGTATAAGGAAATGAACTGATGGCGCCGGTCGGTGCAATTTTTCCTTTGTCCTGCCATGGAACAGGTTCGTCGGCAGAATAATCAAATGGTCCATCACTTGCTGTTAATCCCCAGGCACTATCGCTATAGCCTTTAAAATTCTTCGGATTCTGCTCGGAGTAACTGTGGTTGATCTTTGCTATGTTCTGGTTATTGATAAAATAATTTGTGTAGCGGTCTGTAATAAAATGGGGATCGTAACCCATGTAAGAATAATGCGTAAAAAACAGCGGCCCGCCATTAGAGACACCCACATCTAATTTAATTCCGAAATAGGTATTCCCATTCGTGTACATGCTTCCATCTTTTGTTTGCCCCCATGCACTGCGATATTTCTGTCCTGTACTATCCTGGTTTGCCCAGCCACTGTAATACATACTAGCGGGAACAGGATGCGTAGGAGAGGCAATGGCCAACAGGTAGGTTACCATCGTTTCATTCCATCCAATAAGATTATGATTAATGACCCAGGCCTGGTCGGGCGACCAGTGCCAGTAAAGGAACTTGCTATTTGGAAATTGCCTGAACCAGCTCCATTCCGTATTCGTCCAGATGGAAGATATCTTATCTCTTATTATTTTTTCCCGGGCATCTGTACCGGAAAAATATTGTCGTGCCGCCAGCAGTCCCTGCATTAAAAAGGATGTCTCTACCAGGTCGGCGCCATTGTCCCTTTTCCCAAAGAAAGGTTCTACTTTACCGGTTGAGCCATCTGCAAAATGCGGGAACACACCATGAAATTTCTGCGCCTTTTCTAAAAAAGTTACAATCTTGATAAACCTGTCCACAGCTTCCTTCCGGGTAATAAATTTTCTTTGTGTACCTGCTATTAAAGCCATCATACCAAAACCGGAAGCGCCTGTGGCAATCATATTTTGCCGGCCGGGAATATTCTCTTTTGCCAGTCCGCTATTTGTTTCTGCAGCTTCCCAATAGTAGCGAAAAGATGCTTCCTGTACCATGGTTAGCAGTTCGTCATCCGTCATTGCTTTGGTTGTCGCCGCTTCAGCTTTAGATGTTTTACCGGCTGCATACTTGTTGTTCAAAAAAGCTATTTTATAAAAGTATTTTTTTCCTGTTTGCCCGACAAAGTCTGCATACCTATTTATGAAGGGTTGTTGTATGCCAACGGGTTGGTAATCTTTCCCGTTTTCTGAGCGAAAGATGGTAACCAGTTTAATATTTTTAGCTGTTACGGGTTTCCAAACTATATCTATATGCATGGCATAACCAGAAGCTTTTGTAAATACCGGGAGTTCTGCAACGGGTTTTGTGTTGAGATCAGAAAGGAACTCTATATCGTCTATGTAAAGTGTTATTCTTTTGCCGGCCCTTTTTTCCTGCTGAGAAAAAACTACTGCAATAATATCCGTGGGTTGGTTGGCATCAAATCCTTTTATAGATGTTGTGGAAATTACCACCTGTTGCCAGTCATTTTTTTTGGTGGTTTTAAGGATGATTTTATTACTGAGGCTGCTGTCTTTCTTCATTAGCTGAACAACAGGGAAGTCAGTGGCTGCAGTTCCCACCGTACTGTTAAGTATCCAAAACGAAAGGAAAGACGCTTTTTTACAATGGTCCATCCCACGTTTTTCCTGGCGAAAAATGGCGGCACGCCAATGGCCGTTTTTTGCATTGGTATAAGAAAGCTCCAGGGAACTACCCGCACTGTGAAAAATCTTATTACTTACAGGGAGTTTAAAGTTTATGTTATTTACAAATGAGCCGCCCTCATTACCTGCAGTACTAAAAAAATAATCAACGGGCATTGCGCTGTTCGTAAAAAAGCTGTAATCATATTTATATTCCTGCGCATAAGATGCAATACAAATTAAGAAGGATCCAATGAATAGACTACTCTTTAACATATGATTGCTATTTATTTTCCCGATAACTTAAAGTTTTCAATCTTGCTTTTATAGATACTTATAAAATGTGTGCGAATCAGGGAAGCCCTCGGAAAATCTTCTCCCTGGAGGTTTACTGCAATTGCTTTGGATGGTTGTGCAGGCATATGGCAATCTATACAATTTTTTTCTATGCTGGCAACTTGGCGGTGAGAGGGCGTAGCAAATTCTGCGTCTTTAATATTGTGACAACTCATGCATTTTTGCGAAAACAGCTCTGTGTTCCCTCTCTGATCTTCATGAGGATTGTGGCAGGTGTTGCAGGTCATGCTCGCACCCATTCTAAAGCATTTACTGGCCCTGAGTAAGCCATATTGGTTGCCATGTACATCTACATTACCATTGTTGGCTACATCCAGGATTGTGGTGTCAATTTTAAAATAATCGCCCAGACTTTTACCCGCCGTAAATTGAAAGGAGGGCTTTGTTTTTTCTATATTACCGCCATGGCAACTTGTACAAACATCCAGTTGCAATTGTCGGGAAAGGCCTGCTGGGTTTACAATATATTTTGCTGTTTTTTCCAACGGATTCTGTGCTTGAAATTCTACATGTTTAGCTGCAGGGCCATGACATTTTTCACAATTCACCCCAAGGATAATTTTTTTGTGGTCAAATTCTACAGGCTCCATTGCTGTGCCCGAAATTCCTTCGGCATAGGATGTGTGACACTCCAGGCAACGGGCAGTAATGGGCCGGTCTATAAGAACCCTACCCTCCGGAAAGCCGGGACTGTTTGACCAGCGGTTTGCCGCCGTGAAATAGGTAATAGGTAATTGAAAAAGTTTGTTCCCTCGCCAGGTCAGGTAAGACTCACCCATAACTCCAGAGCCGATGACCATATCAAACCGCATCGCTTTTTTTTCTTCTCCTCTCAGGTAAACCACTTGAAATAACCCACTGTCTCTTTTTTCCATAGCCAGGGAGATATCCGGGCTGTAAGCGTAGGTGTTTTGGCCTTCTGCAAAACTGCCGCTTATAAATTTTTCTTCGGCAGGCTGGGCAGTAAGTGCATGAGCTGTTTTTACATGGGTGTCATAAATCGTTTTATGGCAGCCGGCACATTTTTCACTACCCGCAAAGTCTTCGAAGTTTACTGTATTACCATTATCCTTTTCTTTGGTATCCTTTCCGTTCATACACCTCAGCATCACAAATACGCACAGGGTAATACACAGCACAGTCAGAAAGGAACGCCGGTATAGAAACTTCAGTGCCATATTGAGATGTTAGCTATTGTTTCTGCTTAAAAAATTTATTACAAGTAGGGTGCTGAAAAGCCCAGCACATTCTTCATACCATTTTTTACCTCGGGGCAACTCGTCAATAAGTTCCAAAGCAAACCGGATCGGTGATTTTCTATCATTATTATGATGGGGCCCTGGTCAATAGCTAAAAAAGAATTGGCGTACCATAATTGTTGCAAAGAAAATGCATCAACAAAACCATATTCTTTAAAAATCTTGTCGCCTAAAACATAGTAAAAAAACTTCAACGCTTTCATGCTTTCTACCGGTGTGTAGGGGAAAGAAGACAGTGCAGCAGTAGGCGATATTACACTCACATCATTGGTAGGAGAACTTGCAGTGTAGCCATTTTGAATATCGCTTGCAGTTAATCCCCATACGGAATCACTGTATCCATAAAAATTCTTTGGGTTGGCTTTGCTGTATTCATAATTAATGAGCGTGTGATTCCTTGTTTGGGTTTGATAGTTTGCATAGCTATCACTCAGCCCGTTGGGGTTTATACCAAGGAAAGAATAATGAGAAAAGAATAATGGACCTCCAAAAGCAGGGCCCAGCGGCAGTGGGTATGTATAATAAGTGTTACCATTTGTAAATCCGTTGCTGCCGTTTGCTGTCCAGCCGGTGCTGTAAACCTCACGGGGTATGCCATGCGTGGTAGAGGAGGCTGCTAAAATATATGTTATCAAACACTCATTCCACCCACGTATCGGAAGGTTCATTTCCCAATTAAAGTTAGGACTCCAATGCCAGTACAATACATTTTGCGAGCCGTTTCTAAACCAATCCCACTCTACATTATTGTAAATGGTATTGATGTCGTTTCTCAAGGCTGTTTCTACGGGGTCTGTTCCTGAAAAATATTGGCGTGCGGTCAATAAACCTGCTACGAGGTAAGAAGTTTCTACCAGGTCAGCCCCATTGTCCTTTGGGCTAAAAGGTATAACGGCACCGGTAGATCCATTTAGCCAATGCGGAAATGCCCCATGGAATTTCTGGGCATTATTTTTCAGGAAGTCTACCATTTTTTTAACCCTCGCCAGTCCATCGGCTCTTGAAATAAAATTCCTGTTGATGGCTACCGGGATTGTCATGATACCAAAACCAGAGCCACCACTGGTTACAGTTTCCGGTGTGGAATTGCTTCTTTCTCTTGCAAGGCCACTAATGGGATGGCCGTAGTCCCAAAAATATTTAAATGTTTCTTTTTGCACCAGGTCCAGCAATGCATTGTCTGATAGTACTGCAAACTTCCTGGAAGAATCTATTTGAGTGATAAACTGAATGGCAAAATTTGAAGTAAGTTTCCCTTTATTGATAGATTGCAAAAGGCTGGAGGCAGATAAAGCATAACGGGTCAGATATTTCAGTGGCGCTGAAGATGAAAGAACGAGTGTACTATCCCTGTTCTCGTAGCTTATGTTTATTGGCACGTTGGCACTTCCATTTTCCGTAAGTAATACATTAGATGAAACCGAAGTTTTATCAAGGGCATTGTTAAACCGAAGGCGTACCACTACGCCTGAAGGAATATTGTAATTGACCACCGTAGTAAGGGCAACTGTATTGTTTAAGTTTCCAGAAACAAGGCTTAGTGCGGTGGGTGGCAGTGCTGGCGGTGCAGGTGGGTTGCTTTTTTTACTGCAATCAGCGGCAAAAACTAAGGGTGACAAAAGAAAAATCAGGTAAGCAGTGTTTTTCATTTTCATATCAAAAAATTAAGGTAGAAATTGAATGTGGTAAGGATGTTACTTCGGTAGCTTTTCCATTTACCCATAAATAATAGGGGATTTTTACACTGCTATCATTCATCACGATTACTGCTACTGATCCATCTGTATTTTTAAAGGCGGTGGTTATCAGCTGGCTTCGGCTGGCAGAACTTACTATTCTTTTGGCACCAGGTTTTATAAACTTTGAAAAATGACCAATATAATAATACTCATTTGTATAAATTAATTTACCGGTTTGGGTGTTGCCGTGTATGGGTGCAAAACAAAAATTACCAACATGGTTTGGTCCACCATTTTCGTCTAATAAAATGTTCCAATCTGTAAAGCCTACCGAGCCGTTATTAAAGTCATGAATCATGTTGAGGCCATATTTTTCACCCAGCTTCCAATCATACACTTTTGCCAGATCAAATTTTTCTTTGCAACCTTCTGTAAATAATAAATTTGTTTCGGGAAAAGCCTCCTTCACTAATTTCAAATTATCAAACATCGGTTCGCCTCCGCTCCAAGGCTCGTACCAATGAAACCCTACACCCCATAAATATTTAGCAGCTTCGGGGTCATTTAGTAAGGTACTCGCACGTTGATATAAAAGATCCCTGTTATGATCCCAACCAATTATTTTTTTATCGGCAAACCCGTTTTTATGCATAGTGGGCCCCAGGTAATTCTTCAAAAAATCTCTCTCTTCTTCCCCAGTGTAAATGCATGATTCCCAAATTTGCGTAGCCATTGGTTCGTTCTGAATGGAAATACCCCATATCGGAATGCCTTCGGCTTCGTATGCCTTTATGAAGCGAGTGTAATAGTTTGCCCAGGACTGGTAAAACTCCTTCTTTAGTTTTCCTCCATGAAGCATGTCGTTGTTGTCTTTCATAAATGCCGGCGGACTCCATGGGCTCGCATACATGAGGAGTTTGCCACCAGCTGCGGCTATAGCCTGTTTTATAAACGGAATCCGATATTGCCGGTCATGCTGCACATCAAAAGAATTTAATGTGCTATCACCTTCTTTAATATAAGTATAGCTTCCACTGGAAAAATCGCAGCTGTGAATATTTGTCCTGGCCAAAGAATAGCCAATACCTTTCGAAGGGTCAAAATAAGCTTGCATAAATTCCTGCTGGATGTTTTTCGGCAATTTGGCGAAAGTCTCTGCGGCGGCATCCGTCAAAGCGCCCCCAATTCCCAGGAATGTTTGAAATGTTTTTTCCGGCTGTACAAAAACGCAAACCTGGGTCTCTTTTGGTTGTCCCATTTCCACAAAAGCCTGTGGCTTTGCAGCGGTAATCCGCAGGTCTGTACTGTCTGCAGTGGTATAAATTGTAACAGTTTTCCCTTCTGCAGAATAGGGTGGTAGGGAACTTGTGTCTTGCTGATTTCGCTGCGCAAAGCAAGAAGATAATATTACCGGGAAAAGATAAATTAGTAATTTTTTCATGTTGTGTTGTTGTTGTTTACCAAATGTAGGTTCCTACGCCGCCAGCACTCAAATTTGCTACAGCCCATTTTCCCTTGAACTTTATATTGAAGGATGTGGCAGTATTGCCATCATTCACTGCAATCAAAACTTTTCTGCCATCTGGCAGTTTAAATGCTGCATTGTAGATACTCCCGGCAATAGAACTTTGAATACGCACGGCACCAGGTGGCACAAACTTAGAGGCATGGGCGATGATGTAATATCCCACATTTCTTACGATGGTGCCATCAAGGGTGATTGCTCCTTTACATTCTGTGCAGCCTCCCGGTGTGTGAGGATTGTAAGCCCCGTCGCTGGCAAGATTCCACTCCAGTGCTACTTTGCTCCAGTTTCTCACAGAGCCAATGATCACATTTTTTAAATGCCATTTTAGGTCTCCATCAAAACTGCTCCTGGCCCCTGTCCATTGCTCGGTAAAATATAAATTCTTATCAGGATGGGCTGCATGTACCGAAGACAATGCACTGATATCACCGTTGTATAAATGAAAAGCAGAGCCATCTATAAAAGATTTTGCCACGGCATCATTCAATACCGTAATTGGATAAGTGGGATTATCGGCATTGTGATCCCAGATAATAATTTTGGTGGCAACGGAGGAAGATTGAAACGCCGGCCCAAGGTGATTTTTGATAAAGTCCAGTTGTTGGAGAGCAGACATTACCATGCTGGGATTATTGCCGCCATGCTGTGGCTCATTTTGAATGGTAACAGCATCTATCGTGATACCTTTGGCTTTCATGGCCTGTATGTACTTCACAAAATATTTGGCGTATATATTATAATATTGTGGCTGAAGGCTGCCACCTATAGAACTACCATTGTCTTTCATCCAAACTGGCGGGCTCCAGGGAGAACCCATTATTTTAATAGCAGGATTAATCAACAGAATTTCTTTCAATAAAGGGATTAAGTCAACGGTGTCTTTAGACAAACTAAAATTGGTGAGATTAAGATCTGTCTGACCTGCCGGTAAATCGTTGTAACTAAAAACTTCAGCACTTAAATCGGATGCGCCGATGCTAATACGCAGGTAGCTTATACCAATTGAGTTTTCGCCGTTTCCAAAGAGTTCCTGTAGCAAAGCGGCTTTTTGCGCCGCAGGTAATTTATTGATAAGATAGGCGCTGCCCCCGGTTAAGCTGTATCCAAACCCATCAATTGTTTGAAAGGTTTGGGTACTATCTATTTCTACTGTAACATTTGAATTTGCAACAGAAGAAAAAGCCAGCAAATTTGTTTGCTTTTGCAGCAATGAAGTTTTGTCTCCAGATGTGAGCCAGGAAGAAACAGTGCCGGCTACAGGAGTAGGTGGTGGTGGGGGTGGCGGTGTTGGTGTAGTGGTTCCACTATTTTTTGAGCAATTGGCATTTAGTGACAGCACTGCTACCGCAATTAATGCGGTAACCACTATTTTATGTCTATTCATTTATTTAAAGATTAACTGGTTTTAAAAATATCAGTGATTTGTTATTTCTGGAAATTATCAAAACTTTATTGCCACCCACAGTATTGATCCATTTTAGGTCTCTTGCTTCACCCATTACAGAAGTTAACATTGCATCATATTTCAGGCTGTTATCTTGTTTATAATAAGAAAAAAAAGAAGGCTGCAGGGCATCGTAGCGACCTTCATATGGAATTACACCATAAAAGTTTCCAGCGCCGATGTAAGAACCCACCTTATCAAAGGCACTGTTTGCAAAGGCCATTATGGGTGCTAATTGCAATTCCGTGGGCAATTCAATTTTTTTAAAATTTCCTTTTCCATCATTTATAAAACTGCAGGATCCCAAAGTTTCAGCTTTCAGCTCTTTATAATCTTTGAATAAATCATAAAACATAAAGTCTACTGTTTGGCCCGCAACTTCACTATAGGTTAAGTAAGCTTTTTTTAAAACTGGAAGAGGTCTTTCAAGCTCGTCTTTAGCAAGAAAAGTATATTCCTTTCCTTCCTTGTTGTATACCATTATTTGTTCCGTAGACCCATTGTTGTCAAAGTCCTTTACGTACAACTTAAGTGGGCTCGTTTTGCCGGCATATAGTTTTGAATTGTGTCCCCAATTACCGGCAAGTATATCTATAAAGCCATCTCCGTTGATATCTGTGGGAAAAATAGTTTGCCAAAGACCTGTTGAGTTCTCAATATCTGTAGCCTGAAAAACTGCTTTTTTGTTTATGAAGATTTTCACCGGCATCCATTCGCCTGCCACGATAAGGTCTGCCCATCCATCTTTGTTCACGTCTGTAAAGGAGGCTGCAGTAACCATGCCCAAAGCGGTAAGCGGTATAATATTATCACCTGCGTAAGTAAATTTCCCTTTTCCGTCGTTTATCATGAGATAGGAGGTTTGACTTACGCCATAAGAAGTTGCATTTGCCAGGTTGCCAATAAATATGTCCGTATCGCCATCATGATCTATGTCGGCAACTGTAATGCAGGATTTGTTTTCGTACCGCTGCGGAAATGCATTGGATGTTTTAGAAAACTTTCCTTTTCCATCGTTGATGTATAATCTATCCTCCTGCGAGAGGGCATTTCCACGTGGCTCATTGCCACCGCTTACCACATACAAATCAAGACTTCCATCCCCATTTGCATCAAAAAATTCTGCGTCTACATCTTCGCAAACTGCATCTGCACCAAATAGGGCAGTATCAGCTTGAATAAATTTGCCATTGGCCTGTTGTATCATTAAGGCCCCAGCCTGGAATTTTGCACCGCAGGCGTAAAAATCATCCAGCCCGTCTTTATTAACGTCACCCACTGCTATTTTGGGACCCCTTGTAGATTGGGCATGGGGGATTAAGTATTGGATATTAAAATCTACGAAATCATTTTCCTGATGTTTCCAGGAGTTGTTCACTTCTGCAGAGATATCGGAGAAAAGGGTTGCTGGCTGTTTAAAATAGGCTGTGTAGTTAAAACTGTCCCTTGCTTCTTTTTGTAAAACACTTATTTCGTTGTTTGCTTTTATATTTTTTAATGTCTGAAACTTTTGATCAGGCCACACAATTGTTATGCTATCAACCACGTCGGTACTATCTAACCCAAAATGCATTTTAGGTTCGCTGGATGATTGAAATCCCCGGGTGAACATAAGTTGTTGGTACTGCATTTTACCTTTGGAAAACAAATATGCTTTAGCGCCAAGCCCAAAACTATTGGGGCTATTTCCTTTAAATGAAAGCGATAAATAATTTTTAGCTGGTGCATTATTTTTTAAAATCAAAGCTTTTGACGCAATACAATTGATAACAAGATCCAGGTCGCCGTCGTTGTCCAGATCTGCATATGCTGAGCCATTAGAATATCCTTCTAAACCAGCGGTGCCCCAATCGGAGCTAACATCCTTAAAGGAAAATTTTCCATCGCCTTTGAATAAGAAAGGATGTGATTTTCCATCTGGCATTTTATCGATAGCAACATCATCAAACTTATCAGATTCATTTAAGCCTTTTTTATTTTGAAGGTCAGATACAAAACGAATGTAATCGAGATCTACTGGTCTTTTTACAATTCCGCTGGAAATAAAAAGATCTTTGTTTCCATCGTTGTCAAAGTCTGCAAAGAGGGGAGCCCAACTCCAATCTGTAGCCGACACACCACTCATAAGCGATGTCTCGCTGAAGCTGGTACCATTACCATTATTTCTTTGAAGGCAATTTTTAGAATACTGGTTTTGATATCCCTGTATTTCTAGTTTGACCTTATAAATATCAGCATTCTCATCACTGCCATAAGTTTTCAATGTTTTCTCATCTGGCGGCAACATGTCAACCGTTATGAGGTCAAGCTGCCCATCGTTGTTATAATCTGCCACGTCGTTGCCCATGCTAAACCGACTATAATGGTTAAAGTGTTTTGCACCACTTTCTGTAAAAGTGCCGTTCTGGTTATTGATGTAATAGTAATCGTTTTCGTGAAAGTCATTACCAATATAAATATCATCCCAGCCATCGTTGTTAAGGTCTGCTACAGCTATTCCCAAGCCATAGCCAAGATTACTCTGATAGATGCCGGCACTTTTAGAAACGTCTGTAAATCTTCCGGTCACATTCACATCGTTTCGGTAAAGAATATCTCCGGAAAGGGAGTCATACTTCTGCCGGTTGCTGGTGTCCACAATATTAGAATGAGGATGGTGTGATTGATTTAGAATATAGCAATCGAGATCTCCATCCCGATCAAAATCCAGGAAAGTTGTTTGGGTTGTAAGGCCAGAAAAATCAAGGCCGTATTTGGCACTTTGCTCTGTGAAGGTACTGTTGCCGTTGTTAATAAAAAGTTCATTGTGGCCCTTCAATTCGTACTTGTTGTTTACAGAGCTTACGTAAATATCGAGCAGTCCGTCTCCATTGATATCTGCCATAGATACGCCCGTGCACCAGCTGGACGATCCTGCAACGGATGCCTGTTCGGTAATATCCTGAAATTCAAAATTTCCTTTGTTGAGGTACAGTTTATTTGCTCCTTTATTATTTGCAGTAAAGTAAATATCCGCCAAGCCATCATTGTTTATATCCCCTGTGGCTACCCCACCACCATTGTAATAATATAGGTAGTAAAGTATGTTGAAGAATCTATGCTGTTCGAGGTTATTGGAAAACGAAATGTTGGTTTGAGAAGCAGGCATGCTGGTAAACAACGTTTTTTTGTTTTTACATCCCTGTAAAAGAGAAATTAGAAGCAAGCTAACGAAGGTACCTTTAGACAATGCATTTACACAGTTAATCATCTTAAAAATCGTTGAAAGAATCCAAATAATAAAAATGGCTGCCTGATAAATACTTTTTGAGATTCGCAACTGGCTATTCCATGAATGCCGCTATTCTTATCTCAGAAGCCATTTTATTTATCAGGCAGCCATGTAACTTATACAAGCGCCGCAACGGGCAATTAATATTACATCTTGCTATTATACAAAGCTGAAATCTCGCTTGCCGAAAGTGCTTTGCTATATAAACGGAATTGATCCATGCCTCCTGAGTAAGAATGAATCCAGGGGTCTTGTGGACCTTTAAGTTCATCTTGTAGTCCTCCTACATGCTTATTCCATCCACCAACAACAAAACTATTTACGTTGTCTTGGCCGGCGTTTAAGAAGGTTAGAGGCCCCTTGGGGTTACTACCATTTTTTACAATATTTTGGTCTCCCTGGTATGCAACAGGTACAGCGTCTACATAGGCCGTTACTTTAGATGTAGTTTCGTCATACACGAAAACTATATGATGCCAGTTTCCGTCTAACGCTTTGGGTAGCCGGTTATTTCCTCTAAACTCTACCCAATAATCCTGGATAGCCAGTGTGCAGGCCATTTCCGCAGTGGTACTGTTACCAGCATCTGGTCCACCCTTTTCTACTAATAAAAACAGGGCACTGTTGTGCCAGTAGTCTTTAGAAGGAAGTGAAAAGTGAAACTCTGGTTCTCCATCGGTAGCTGGTGTATTTTTCATCCAATAGGAAATGGTGAAACTGGTAGATTTTGCAAAATCATTGGCAGACGTAAATTTTATGCCTTTGTCTTTTGCTGCAAGACCTTGTACGCCTTTACCAGTAATGCCGGGGATGCTTGTAAATGGATTACTCGCAGCAAAGTTTGCCCTCACACTATCGACTGCATTTCGCAGAGGATCGGGACTGGTACCGTCAAAGGCCAGGTAAAATTTAAGTGCTCCACCCGGTGGATTTACATCCTTGGGGTAACTTGCTAAAGCAGGGCGATCCATTTTTTGACAACCAGCAAACATCAAGGTTGCAACTGCTAAAAACAGAAACTTTTGTTTGTTATTTTTCATAATTTTTTAATTTAAAATTCTGGATAAACTAAAATGAACGGTTATACTCCTACCACTCAGGATTTTGGGTGATGGTCCCAGGGCACCTGTCCAACACTGGTTGAGGAATAGGATAATATCTGCAACGATTGGTGTACCCTAAGGATCCTAAAACCGATACAGCATCGCCCCAACGTACGAGGTCAAAAAAGCGCTCGCCTTCCAAGGCAAATTCTACTCTTCTTTCCTTTTTGATATCAATACGCATTTGTGCCTGGGTAGTGTATACTAAAGGAGGCAGTCCGGTTCTTACTCTCACAGCATTTATCCATCCTATACCTGTTGCTCCATTTCCCAATTCATTGCTGGCTTCGGCGGCCATTAACAATACATCAGCATAGCGAAGAATTCTTTTATTGACCCATCTTGGGTTATCTAAAAACCCGGTAGATGCCCGGTATGCAGGATCAGCATATATTTTTTTATTCCAATATTTACGGGGCAGAGGCCCTGGTACAGGATCTAAAATGTAATTGGGTAATACCCTTCCATAACCCCCAGTAGATGGGTCATCTGACTGCCCGGAAAATAAGATCGTAGATCCTTTTCTAACGTCGCCAGCTTCGTAAGCGTTTACAAGGTTTGGTGTAGGTGTGTTCCAACCCCAGCCGAGGTTCCAGCCAGTAGAAGTAGCAGCTCTTACACCCTGGCAGGTTGCAAAACCACAGCCCTGGTCTACCGCTCCATTAGGACTAACATAGGCCTGAATTTCAAATATAGATTCGCTGCCATTTTCTCCTGCATCTTTAAAAATACCGTAATAAGTGGAATTTAAAGAATAAGTAGTACCAATCATTTGCTGGCATAGTGAAAGTGTTTGTGCCCAGTTCTGCCTGTACAAATAGGCTTTGGCCAGCAATGTTTTTGCGGCGCCATTGGTAAGCCTTCCGGGATACTGTGATCCCCAGGTAGAGGGTAACACAGAGGCTGCGAATGTTAGGTCCTCCTGTATGAAAGTATACACATCTGCTACAGTACTTTTAGGCTTACATAAATCTGAAGACTGATAAATTTTGCCTTTGTGAATGGGAACTTCTCCAAAAGTTCTTACCAGATCAAAATAAGCGTAAGCTCTCAAAAATCTTGCTTCGGCTACGTTCAGTATAGAACTAGGATCAGTAAGCTTTAGAGAGTCTGCTTTTTGTATGGCAGAATTCGCCAGGGTTACTAAGGTCATATGATCGTCCCAATAGGTGTTGGTTGCCCAAAGATCTTTCACATATTGAAAGTTATCTAAAGGGGCCACCCACTCTGCTCCATCGGCGGCATCACTTCCTTTTTCAGAATCATCAGATCTGAAATCGTGTACTCCTAACCATGGTATGGTTGTAAATCCTGCGCTGTTTCGAAGGTTACTGTAAAGACCAAAAATTTCTGCTTCAATTCCTCCCTGGTTTAGATCCCCTAATGTGGCACCAAGGGGTGTTCTGTCTAAGAATTTCTTACAGCCACCCAATACAAACAGCAGTGGTACGGCAAACAGAAATGCGAAGAATGTGTTTTTAATGTTTCTCATCTCTTTACTATTTAAATAATTAAAAATTTACATTTAGTCCAAAAGTAGTTACCATCGGTATTGCATTTCCTGCATAATCTACTGAAAACTGTGTGGCAGAACCACCAAACTCCGGTGAGTAGCCTGAGTTCTGCTTCCAGGTTTTTGCATTCTGAACATTCACAAAAACCCTTAGTGTTTTCATTTTGAGCTTGGCAAGCATTGTTGGGTTTACGTTGTATCCGAGTTGAATATTCCTTAACCTGAAATAACTGCCATCCTCAATACCATAAGTAGATATCTCATAATTTATCCGACGATCCTGTCCTAATATTGGGTCCCAGTTGGAGGTTCCCTCGCCACGCCATCTGTTGGTTTTAAACTTAGGATAATTTACCCTTTGAAAAGGAGATTCTGTTCCTCCCCAAATCCTGTAAATTTCGTTTCCATAAACACCACCAAAATCTACTCCCACATCAAATCCTTTGTATTTTAGGGATATATTTCCACCGTAGGTAAAGTCTGGAGTAGGATTACCGATGATGGTTTTATCGTCTGTATTTATGATTCCGTCTGGTACACCGTCGGGGCCAGATACATCCTTGTATTTTAAATCACCTGGGCCATAGGAGAACTCAGTATTAACCGGTGAGCCAAGTTTCTCTGCATAGGTTTGATAGATTCCTTCTACGATATAACCGTAAAAAGATCCAATTGGGGCACCCACCCTTGTAATAGAGGGACCGTCAAATATTGGCTTTCCTTCTCCTGCAAGAGACAATACTTTATTATTAAAGGTTGTTAGGTTACCTCCAACAGTTAAACTAAGATTTTCGCTAAAAGGTTGCGTCCAGGAAGAAGAAAATTCCAGACCATTGTTTCTTAAAGAACCTTGGTTTAGCAAGCCATCCCCCAAACCCCCATTGTTAACTCTTGATAGAAGGCCCTTGGTTGTCTTAGAATAAAAAGCTGCTTCAAAATGCAAACGACGTTTCAACGCATCTAGTTCCAGGCCAACTTCATTTGCGTGGTTTGTTTCCCATTTAAGATTCTCATCTGCAAGATATTCGTTTTCTGCTGCTGTGTAAACAAGATCTCCAAAAACAGCTGCTGAACC
>JANPJW010000286.1:0-9702 GCA_031425715.1 Chitinophagaceae bacterium
CCACCACTGCAATGTATAAGGCCATGAATTTTTTCAAAATGATTTTCCAGTAATTGTTTTAGCAGTGGCGCATAGGTTCGGGTGGGACTTAGTATCAGTTTGCCGATGTTCATCCCCGGGTTGGCTTCACTCATCCACCCATCGGTTAGCCTGCTCTTTCCGATATAGACCACTTCTTCGGGCAGGTTGTTGTCGTAACTCTCTTTAAAAGCAGTTGCGTAATACTTGCTCAATGCATCGTGCCGGGCAGAAGTGAGTCCGTTGCTACCAATGCCGCTGTTGTATTCCGTTTCGTAACTAGCTTGTCCAAAACTTGCAAACCCTACAATCACATCGCCGGCTGCAATCTTATCGTTGCTAATTATTTTCTCTTTCGGCCAGCGGCAAGTCATGGTGCCGTTCACCGCCACCGTGCGCACCACATCGCCTACATCTGCTGTTTCACCACCGAGGTAATGAATGTTTACACCAAAAGCTGCAAGGCTATCAAACAATTCTTGTGTGCCATTGATCACCTGCTCCAATACTTCGCCGGGTATTAAATGTTTGTTTCGATCGATGGTAGAATTGAAAACAATATTATCGTGAATGCCTACGCAAAGCAGATCATCAAGGTTCATCACCACGGCGTCTTGCGCAATCCCTTTCCATACAGAAAGGTCGCCCGTCTCCTTCCAGTAGAGATAGGCAAGTATGCTTTTGGTACCCGCACCGTCGGCGTGCATCACATTTACAAAATCATCTGAGCCACCGAGGTAATCAGGATAAATTTTGCAGAATGCATACGCAAACAATCCCTGGTCCAGCTTTTTAACGGCTTCGTGCACTTCTTCTTTTTGAGCTGAAACACCTCTTTTTGAATATAATGACATTTGAATATTTTGTAATTACAAAAAATGGTTGGCCAAAAGCCATCTTACTGGTGCGCAATTTACAAATCAATTAACCAATATCCGGTACTTTGTAGCCTGCTACAGAAGGATTCATAAATTATCTGTTAGATTTGCAACCTCTAATATGAAGGTTTATAAAAACATACATGACTTGCCTGTGTTTACCCGCCCGGTGCTTACCATTGGAACCTTCGATGGTGTTCACCAGGGGCATCAACAAATAATTCAACAACTGCTAAAGGAAGCAAAAGATATAAACGGCACCGCAGTAGTTATTACATTTTACCCACATCCCAAACAGGTGGTAGCAGGCATGGATAAAAATCCAGCTGCTGACGGCCCAGGCAACCAAACCATCCAACTCTTAAATAGTCCTGAAGAAAAGTATGAACTGCTGCACCGGCAGGGCATCGAGCACATTGTAGTAGTTCCGTTTGACAAAGCCTTTGCCGAACAAAGCGCCAGTGCTTACGTAAAAGAGTTTTTGGTGGACCTTTTTCATCCTCATACCATCATCATCGGCTACGATCATCGCTTTGGAAACAACCGTGATGGAGACTACCACCTGCTTGAGGCCGAGGCAGCCAATTATGGTTTTTTGGTAAAGGAAATTCCGGAGCACATTTTAAAAAATGTTACCATCAGCAGTACAAAAATCAGAACGGCGCTACTGGCCGGTGATCATAAAACGGCTGCCAGTTACCTGGGCTATCCTTATTTTTTTAGCGGCACAGTTGTAAAAGGCAATCAACTCGGGAGAACGATTGGCTACCCCACCGCTAATATTGAAATAGAGAATCCATTAAAACTGGTACCTGCCAATGGAGTGTATGCTGTAAAAGTAGAAATGAAAAAAAACCGCCAGGTTTGCCAGGGAATGATGAACATTGGCTTGCGCCCTACCGTAGGTGGAACCAAAAGACTGATTGAAGTGAATATTTTCAATTTTGATGAAGACATTTATGGAGCAGAACTCACGATCACCCTCATTCAATTTTTAAGAAGCGAGATAAAATTCAATGGCCTGGACGAATTGAAAAAACAACTGGCACTGGATAAAAGCGCTGCTTTGAAATGCTCCCTTAACTGACAACCAAATTACACCGAATCATTTTGTCTTCCTTCTTTTTAGACACCCCATAAAAAAGCCAGTCTCACAAAGAGACTGGCGGAGCTTTTAGAATGATATTGGATTTTTGAGGCTGATCTTTAGATCAGCCAAATACTGCGGGTTTTAAATTAGCTAAACAAACCACCTTTTTTCAAAGGCCTGCTGGCCTCACCAACTTTAAAACCATTGTTGAAAACTTCAATTTTATAATTACCGGTACTAAAATTGGTGTTCTGCTTCCAGTCAAAAGAAACCGTCTGCTTTTTGTTTTGGGTATAGTCCACATCTAATTTTTGCGTGAAAAATTTCTGCTGACCGTCCCTTGTGCTAAAGGTTCCAGAACCCAGCGCTTCTACTGCAACAGGAGTACCGTCAGGGGCTGTGATGCAAACATAAATTTCTTTGTTACCAGACTGAGCGATCATGTTCTCGTTCAAATCGAAACTGATTCTTAATTTGTCTACACGCTTTGCTGTTGAAGTTGTTTTTTCTCTACTACCTTTCTCATTGATACCGGTGATACTAAAATTAGAGGCAAGTAAAGTGGAACCCACGTTCAACATGTCTTCTTTTTCTTTGATTACAACCGTAGCAGAATCAAACTCTTTTCTTACCCTGTCTCTCTGTTGTGTTACATATTGCTTCTCCTGTGTAAGCTGTACTTTTTCTCCCTGCAACACTTCAATCTGCGTTCTGTACCCTTCAAGGTCGCCATTTAACGAAGCGATCAGTCTTTTGGCCTCGCCAAGTTCTGCTGCTGTAGCGTTTGCTTTGTTAAGCAAGGTTTGAATACGTGTTCTCTTTTCTTCAATCTCCCGGTCTTTAGATGTAATGGTACTATCTAATTTGGAGTTGGATGACTTAAGCATATCATACCGCATTGCTGCGTCTTCCAGTTCCTTCTGAAGTTCATCTCTTTGAGTAGATGTGCTCGCTATCAACGTTTCTTTTTGAGTTAAAACTTCCTTGTTATTGTTTTTATCATAAATGATGTACCCCCAGGTACCCAATAACGCCACTACCAATACGCCCGTTAAAATAGTGCGCATGTTATTGTTAGAAGATGTGGTGGTTCTAACTGTTTCTGAAGCATTTTTATCTGCTTGTGGAAAATTTTCAAATGCCATGATGATGAGATTTTGTGTATTAAAAATTGTTTAGTTTAATTTGCAGCAATAGGGAAGTATTAATAAAAATCTTATTACATCCCTCGATTCTTCATCATATTTTCCAAAACTGTGCCAGAAAAAAATAATATGAATTTTAGACGCCTGATCTACGTAAATAAAATCACCCTACAAACCCTAATCACAAGATTATGAGCGTTGAAAAGATATTGAATAACTGGAAACAAAAAAAATACAAACCGGTTTATTGGTTGCACGGAGAAGAAGAATATTACATAGACATTCTTATTAACCATGCAGAACATCAGTTGCTTAGTGCAGAGGAGGCTGGGTTTAACCTGACCGTTTTTTATGGGAAAGATGCAGACTGGGCGGCTGTAATGAACGCCTGCAAGCGTTACCCCATGTTTGCAGAAAAACAGGTAGTGATTTTAAAAGAGGCACAGCAAATGAAGGATATTGAAAAGCTGGAGCCTTACCTGGCTGCTCCGCTTGCTTCTACCATTTTTATTGTTGGTTACAAGGGGAAGTTACTTGACAAAAGGACAAAACTTAGTAAGACCGTACTAGCAACTGCCGAAGTTTTTAACTCTGAGAAAATCAGAGAATATAAAATCCAGGAATGGATTGGCGAATTGGTGAAAGCCAAAGGTTATACCATTCAGCCAAAAAGCATCTCTATGCTGGCCGAACATATTGGTAATGATCTTAGCCGCATAGCCAACGAAATAGACAAACTTTCTCTTAACCTGGCAGGCAAAACATCTATTGGCGAAGACGATATTGAAAAGTACATCGGCATCAGTAAAGAATACAATGTATTTGAGTTGCAGGAGGCCATTGCAAGAAAAGACCTCTCAAAAGCACTGAAGATTATACAATACTTTGACAGCAACCCAAAAGCCGTACCCATACAAATGGCGCTGCCTGCCTTGTATGCATTCTTTAGCAAAGTATATGCGGCTTTCGGGTTGGCAGATAGCAGCGACCAGGCTTTAAAACCACTGTTTTATCATAACATCAGCGGCGTGCAACAGGGTAAAATGATGATGAAAAACTACGGGTATGCCGGTGTGGAAAAACTCCTCCTCTTGCTACACCATTATAATTTAAGAAGTGTTGGCGTGGGCGATGGCGGCACTTCAGGACCTATGCTTATGAAAGAGATGGTTGCCAAAATGATGGTGTAACCTTTCTATGTTTGCATGCAAAATGAGCAGGTACATGACACCCATAAAAAAGCCGCCCCAGTTATGGAGCGGTTTCGTATTTTAAAGAAGTACTTAATTAGTTTTAGCAAGATTCGCCTGTGTAATCATGCTGTTAACCACCTGCACACTCTTGTCTATAAACACATCTTCACTCCTCACTTTAAGCCACTGCTTGCTTCTGTCATTTTTGTCCTTACTCTCATCGGCCTTTATTTCGCCGTCCAGGTATTTGATGTCAATAGCTTTTGTAAGTTTATAAGCATCTTCAATATCCTTGTACACTGATTTCAACTTTTTTTGATCATCTTTAAACTTGTTGATGTTCAAAGAAAATGAACGATCGTTGTTTTTCTCCAACCACTGCACGTTGGTTTTTATCTTTTCAAAAGCAGGGTTGTTGCTCACTGCTTCATTTGCCTTTTTTATCAATGCCTCATTACTATAGGTGCTCGTCCAGGTTTTATAGGGAGCCTGGTTTATTTTGTCCCATTTCAAAGCATCCGGGTTATCTTTTTCACGAAACTTTAAATGCTCCAGCCTATCTGGTAAAATTACATCTGGCACTACCCCTTCTAACTGGGTGGCTCCCCCATTGATACGATAAAACTTTTGTAACGTGAGTTTCACCGTTCCAAGATCATCCGCCTTACCGGTTCCAAAAAGGCTGTTTTCGCTTTGGGGGTTCAGCGGAATGTTGCGTTGCACCGTGCCTTTTCCGTAGGTAGACGTGCTACCCAAAATGATCCCACGATTGTAATCCTGTATGGCAGCTGCAAATATTTCCGAGGCGGAGGCGCTTGTTTCATCCACCAACACTGCCAGTGGGCCGGTGTACATAACTCTCTTATCAGTGTCGGGGAGCACTTTTGCTTTGTCCCCTCTACCTTTAACCTGGCAAATAGGACCATCTTCAATAAACAACCCAGCCATTTGCACCACGTCGTAGAGGGATCCACCACCGTTGCCCCTAAGATCCATTACGATGCCTTCAACATTTTCTGCTTTTAATTTTTCGATTTCTTTTGCAACATCGTCGGCACAGCGGGGTCCGTTGGGATTTTCGAAATCGGCGTAAAACTCTGGTAGATATATATATCCAATTTTATGCTGCCCATTGATGATTGCAGACTTCACATACACATCGTCTAACTTCACATCGTCTCTAATAAGACTGATGACTTTTATGGTGCCGTCAATTTTGCGGACCGTTAACCGAACCTCAGATCCTTTTTGAGCTCCCCGAATAAGTTTCACTGCATCTGTAACAGCATAACCCGTTACATCTACCGGTTCTGCTGCACCTTGCCCCACTTTCAATATTTCATCTTTTTCTTTTAATTCGCCACTCTTCCAGGCAGGTCCGCCGCTTACCAGGCTCAGGATCTTTATTTTACCATCTTCTTCCTGCAGCTGTGCGCCTATGCCAAAGAAACTTCCTCTCATGCCCTCGTTGAAGGTTCTTAAATCGATGGGCGGAAAATAAGAAGTATGAGGATCCATCGTGGTAGTAATGGCATTCACGAATGTGCTAAAATTTTCGTCGTTGGTTTCCCTGTTTTTTTTAGTTGCAATATATCGTTCAATTTGCCTGTTTACCTGCTCTCTTGCCTCTCTCTCAAGGGTAGTATCGGCTTTTATTTTAAAATCTTTTTTATCCTTGTTCTTCTCCCGGTCTTCCTGCATGGTAACGTATCGATCCAGTACAGCGTACTTCACACTTTTTCTAAGCAAGTCACGCCTTTCTTTTTCGGTGGCAGGAAAAGAGCGCTTGTCTGCATCCATCTGCACCGTTTCATCTACGGTAAAATCAAAGGGCTTGGCCAGGATATCCTTGTAAACCAAGGTTACTTCATTCAATCTTTTAAGGTAAACTGCATTTACGGCAAAGAAAGACTCAATTGGTGCGCCATGAATTTCATCATCTAAAAGTGTTTCAAACTTTTTAAAGCCCTCTATGTCCGATTGCAATAAAATATTTTTGTCCCCATCCAGCTCTTCTACAAATTTTTTGAAAACTGCTTTGCTAAAAACGTCATCTATCTTCTTTGGGCTGTAGTGCCCTTCTTCCAGCAAAATGCCTACGTTCCGCAAAATTTTTGCGTACCTGTTTTTTGGATTGTCGTCGCCATCATTTTTGCCTTGAGATTGAAAGGCAATGAAAAAACTGGCAGCTGTTAGCACCAGGATCACGGGTATGAATTTTTTACTCATAATGAAGTTTGCAATTTGTTGCATGCTGTAAAAATAACGTAAAATGTAGGTGTATGTTTCAACCAAAACGTGGCATTCCGACTAATATTTTGTTAAACAGGATTTTACGGTCATTGTTCTGTATCAACGGTAACAAATAAAAAATCTCCGCCAAAACTGGAGGAGATTTTAAATTGGGGTAATCGAGGGGGCTCGAACCCCCGACCCTCAGAATCACAATCTGATGCTCTAACCAACTGAGCTACGACTACCGTTTTTTAGCGGACGGCAAAAATAGAGAAAAACTTTTCTCTCACAAAATTACATTTAAGAATAGCAAGTATCATTTTGTTACTTTTGCCCACAATTCAACATCATGCCCGCTTCGTATGCTTACCTGATCATTTTTGTTTCCGCATTTGCAGGTTGGGCCTTCGCCTCATCCGTTATATTTTTCTTATTCAAACCACAGCTGCCTGTCAAGATTCTGGGCTTCACCATCTGGGGAGTATTACCCGCTTTGCAAAATCGATTTGCCAAAGAATTGGCAAGCAGCATCAGCGCACGCTACCTGCAACCGGCATTGATAGCTTCGCATTTAAACAATCCAGCATTGCTTCAGCAGCTTACCCCTGAAATAGAACTGCATGTTGATAATTTTCTCGAACAAAAGCTGCCTGAAACTTTTCCCTTGCTGGCAAAACTGATGGGCGAAAAAACACTTGCTAAGTTTAAAACTGCTTTTTTGGCTGAAGTTGAAGTGATATTTCCTGCGCTTGTTACGAGCTATTCGGCAAAAATTCTCGAAGAACTGCACCCGAACCTGTGGATTGAAAATGAAATTAAAGGCGTTTCGACCCTGCTTTTAAAGGATCTGATCAAGGAAAAGATGGGAAAGCAGCTTTTATTTTTTAAGATTATAGCTACAGTTGCCGGTGCCTCAGTCGGGGCCATACAATGGCTTTTAATAACTTTTATAGTGTAATGGTGAAATCAACTGAATGAAAAAACTTATTTAAGTTAATTTGTATAAATTGCTGTTTATCCGAACGCAACTCGTATCAATGACCTTTAATTCTACCCTGCTTACTCTTTTAATGTTCCTCAGCTTAGGTGCTCCTGCGCAACAAAAGCCCGTCACTACCCGGGTAATATATCCTGGAAACATATATGGAAAAATCATTGCAGAAAATGGCGCCGGCCCCGTGGAGGCTGCATCCGTTCAAATCCTGTTACAGCTTACCGACTCCATCGGGGACAAAAAGCTTCACAATATCCTGGCTACGGTACTTACCAATAAAAAGGGAGAATTTAATGTAGAAGGTCTACCGGTGAAAGGAAATTTAAAAATCCGGGCTACTGCAATTGGTTTTAAAAGTTATGAAGCGGTTGTTTCTTTCCAGGGGGCTATCAGTGGAATACTAAAAGACCTTGGCAATATTAAGTTACAGGTAGACGAGCTGCAACTGGACAACCTTGTATTAAACCCCGTTAAGCCTTTGCTTGAGTTGTATGCAGAAAAAAAAGTGTACAATGTAGAAAAAGACCTCAGCGTTGCCGGCGGCACTGCGGTGGACGTTGTGAAAAATGTGCCATCAGTAAGTGTGGATATAGATGGCAATGTAACCATGCGCAATGCCAGCGCACAAATATTGATCGATGGCCGACCAACGGCACTTTCCCTGGAGCAGATCCCGGCCAGCCAGATAGCGAGCGTAGAGATCTTATCTAATCCCTCAGCAAAGTTTGATGCAAGTGGCGGTGGAGCAGGCATATTAAATATCGTTTTAAAAAAGAACCGAAAGGCCGGCTACAATGGTAATCTCTTAGCCAACATCGACAGCCGCGGCCGCCCGGGTTTTGGCGGGGACATAAATGTAAAGCAACAAAAGATAAATTTTTTTGCATCTGCACAGATATTTTACCGCAAAACAATTGCTACTGTGAAAAGCAACAGGCTGGAATTGTTAAGCAACGGTACTGTTGATATACAACAATCGAACAAGCCCATCTTTAAAGGAGTGTTGGGTTTTGGCAGGGCAGGCTTCGATTACCTGGTAGATAACAGAACTACTCTCTCTATAAGTGGAAATACCTTTAAAGGAATTTTTAAGGTTAATGACCTCCTCAATATCGCAAGGGATTCTGCCATCACTATGACGAATGCTTACGAAACAGCTAAACGTAAGGTAAATGCCGATATAGATTTTAAAACCACCGGCCTGGTGTTGGGCATTAAACATAATTTTGCGAAAGCTGGCAGAGAATGGACCGCAGATGGGAATTACAGTGCCAGCAACAGCACCAACATTTCTAATTACAGCAGTAGATTTTTTGATGAGAACGGCAATGCCAGACCACTCACAGGAGCGGAAAGAGCCCTTGGCGGAATGGATACAAAATTCTATACGTTTCAGACAGATTTTATAAATCCCATTTCTGCAACAAGCAAGTTTGAAACGGGTGCGAGGGTAGCCACCCGAAATTTTAAAAGTTTCAACAACAATTTTATTCAAAGCCTCTCTACAAACGAGTATTTGCTGGTTCCTGCCATCACGGTAGATTTTAGGTTTAATGACATCGTCTCCGCCGCATATGGAAACTTTTCGCATCAAATAAAAACGTTTACTTACCAATTAGGCCTGCGGGTAGAAAGAAATGAATATGAGGGTTTGGTGATCAATAAAAACCAACGGTTTAAAAACAGGTTTCCCCTATCAGCATTTCCTTCATTGTTTGTGTCTAAAACCCTGAATCCAAAACTAGACATGCAGTTCAACTATTCCAGGAAAATTAATCGGCCTGGTTTTGTACAAATTCTGCCTTTTGTAGATTTTTCTGACTCTTTGAATATTTCAATTGGCAACCCCAACCTGGTACCGGAGTTTACCAATTTAATTGAGCTCAACTTAGCCAGTAATTACAAGACCGGGCACTCCCTGCTGGCAAGTCTTTATGGAAAACACACAGATGGGTTGGTGACCCGCTATCAATATAAAGCTCCTAATACCGATCCCTCCAGGAACGACAGTGTTATTTACAACTCCTATGCGAATGCTAACGAAAGCTACACGTTGGGCATGGAAATAACAACAACCAACAAGCTTGCTAAATGGTGGGATGTAACTGGTAATGTGAACCTTTTTGATGTGACGCTGCGGGCAAACAAC
>JANPJW010000287.1:0-2823 GCA_031425715.1 Chitinophagaceae bacterium
CTTTATGGCGGGTCTACTGGCGGATGGGAAGCATTGGCAGTGCAGGTATTTTATCCGGATGAATACAATGGTAGCTATGCGGCTTGCCCTGATCCTATTGACTTTCATCACTACGTTACGATGGACATTTATAATGATAAAAATGCCTATTATGTAAAAAGTGATTTTAAAAATTTACAACGCCCGGGTCATAGAAATTACCTTGGTCATGTAAGTGCAACGGTGAGAGAAATGAATCACCGGGAATTGGCGTTGGGAACAAGAAGTAGAAGTGGTGATCAGTTTGATATCTGGGAAGCCGTTTTTTCCCCCATAGATACGGATGGTTATCCCAAACGTATTTATGATAAGTACACAGGCGCCATTGATACATCCGTTGCAAGGCATTGGCGGGATAATTATGACCTCACACATATCATAAAGCGAGACTGGCCGAAGTTGGGTGATAAGCTAAAAGGAAAAATTCATATTTACGTAGGCGATATGGATAATTATTATCTGAACAATGCAGTGTACACCGCTGAAGACATGTTGAAAAAGTTGAGCAATCCTTCATGCAATTGCGAGGTGACTTATGGCGACAGGGCAGAACATTGCTGGAACGGAGATCCTACATTACCAAATTATATCACCCGCCTGCGTTACAACCAAATGTTTATTAAAAAATGGGCTGAAGAAGTAAAAAACAGATCACCAAAGAATGCTGACCTTAAGTCCTGGAGATATTAGATATAGCGTAAGTGCAACATCTCATTCAACACAAATCTTAACTTAAAAAATATAGATATGCCACGAATCATTAAATCAGGTCTTATTCAAATGAGCCTTCCTAAAACAGAAGGAGAAGGAACCATTGAAGAAATTAAAGAAGCGATGGTGCAGAAACATATTCCGCTGATTGAAGAAGCAGGAAGAAAGGGTGTGCAGATTCTTTGCCTGCAGGAAATATTTAATACGCCTTATTTCTGCCCCGGGCAGGACAAGGCCTGGTACGAAAGTGCGGAAACTGTTCCAGGCCCTACAACGGAGCGCATGCAGGTATATGCCAAAAAATACAACATGGTTATAATTGTGCCTGTGTATGAAAAAGAACAGGCTGGCGTTTTATACAACACTGCTGCAGTGATTGATGCAGATGGTACTTACCTTGGTAAATACAGGAAAAATCATATCCCGCATACGAGTGGCTTCTGGGAAAAGTTTTTCTTCAAACCCGGCAACCTGGGTTACCCGGTGTTTCAAACCAAGTATGCAAAAGTGGGTGTGTACATTTGTTACGACCGCCACTTCCCTGATGGTGCAAGATGCCTTGGATTGAACGGCGCAGAAATCGTTTACAATCCTTCTGCAACTGTTGCAGGCTTATCACAATATTTATGGAAACTGGAGCAACCTGCCCATGCTGCTGCCAATGGTTATTTCATGGGCTGTATCAATCGGGTGGGTGTAGAAAAACCATGGAACTTAGGCAAGTTTTATGGCAGCAGTTATTTCGTAGATCCCCGTGGGCAAATATTTGCGCAAGCCAGCGAAGACAACGATGAATTATTGATTGCAGATTTTGATTTGGATATGATTGAAGACGTGCGTTCTACTTGGCAATTTTTTAGAGACAGAAGGCCCGAGACTTATGGTAAAATAACAGAGTTGTAAAAAATCAACATAAAATTTAAAAACATTTTATGAGCAGCATTAAGTTATTTGAAAGCAAGCAGATTCGCTCTGTCTTTAATGAAGCAGACCAAAAATGGTATTTTTCTGTTCAGGATGTAGTAGAAGCTTTAACTGATAGCAATGATGTAAAACAGTATATCAAACGCATGAGAAGTCGTGATCCTGAACTGAGTTCCAACTGGGGTACAATTTGTACCCCCCTTGAAATGATAGCAGCAGATGGACGAAAAAGAAAAGTGCAGGCGGCAAATTCTCAAGGCATGTTGCGCCTCATTCAATCCATTCCCTCTCCCAAAGCGGAGCCATTTAAACTTTGGCTGGCGCAGGTGGGATACGAACGTTTGGAAGAAATTGAAAACCCCGAACTGGCTACACAACGCACCAGAGATTTGTATAAACAAAAAGGCTATCCGGATGATTGGATTGAAAAACGAATGAGAAGTATCGCCATCCGGGAAGAGTTAACCGATGAGTGGAAAAATCATGAAGTAAAGGAACAAAAGGAATACGCCATTTTAACGGCAGAAATTTCAAAAGCTACTTTTGGTCTCATCCCCTCTGAACATAAAAAACTAAAGGGGCTAAAAAGAGAAAACCTGCGGGATCACATGAGCGATCTGGAACTTATATTTTCTATGTTGGGCGAAGCATCTACTACTGCCATTATTAAAACAAAACATCCAAAAGGATTTACTGAAAATAAAAAAACTGCCAAGGAGGGTGGAAAAATTGCTGGCAATGCAAGAAAAGCTTTAGAAATAAAAACCGGGGAGAAGGTTGTGAATAAAAATAATTTTTTACCGCCATCCAAGAAATTAAAAAAATTGAAATAATAAATTCCAACCATGCCGATAACAAACAACCGTTTATCAACAGAACAATACGAACAAAATTTCGCTGATATTCATCCACCCTTTGAAACGCAGGATGCAGCTTTGGTGGAAGCCAACCGTTGTTTGTTTTGTTACGATGCACCCTGTACAAAAAGTTGCCCCACCGGTATTGATGTGCCCAAGTTCATCAAACAAATTACCACAGATAATATCAAGGGATCGGCGCATACTATTTTTTCTTCCAATATCATGGGTGCAGGATGCAGCAAAGTGTGCCCGGTAGAAAAATTATGTGAAGGTGCCTGCGTTTTTAATT
>JANPJW010000288.1:0-2188 GCA_031425715.1 Chitinophagaceae bacterium
CAGGTATCATGATACTATTGTTACGTAGCGAATCTATTTGCTGGGGTCGCTCCAGCTTGATGCCTATCGTTTCGGTATTAAATTTAAGGTTGCTGCAAAGAAGGGGGTTAAGCTCATTATTTTCGCAGGTATCAAAAATACTGATGGGGTAGTTGCTGAGCATACCACCATCTACATAATAGTTTACAAAGGAGACGGTATCAGATTTTTTAATCTTTTGAAGCTGGTCATCTAAAGCCACCGGTTCAAAATAAAAGGGTATGCCGCTGCTGATGCGAATGGCCTGAGCCAGTGGCATGTCTGGGCTATGTTGGTGCGAAAAAATTTCTAATCGTTGCTTGCTGAGATTGGTACCCGTACAATAAAAATCTTTGTAAAAATTATTTTTCATATGCAGTTGATGAAGCTCCCCGAAAGTTAACAAAGGCTTGCCGGTTTTGTGTTCCAACAAACCCTGTAGCCATTTTTCAAACACCTTTCCCCTGTAAATTCCGTAGACGTTTCTAAACCGTCGATATTTACCTACCACGCCGCCTTTGCCGTCATTGAATTTTTGGATGGGGAGTTTCATCATTACGCTATCAATTTCTGTGGCTGTGTAGCCTATACTCACCATCATACCTGCTATAGAACCGGCAGAGGTGCCAGCCACCTTTTCTATTGTTTGCAGAATTCCTTTTTCTTCCAATACTGAAAAAACACCTGCATAAGCCAGGCCCCTGATGCCACCGCCTTCCAACACCAGGTTTTTATAGTTGTAATTATTTTGGGAAAAACATATTGCAGGAAATAGCAGGAGTGGCAGTAGTTTTTTCATACGTGAAGTTAAAAAAAGCATACTGGCCAAAAGTTAAATGAAGATTAACTTAAAAGCGTCATTGCCAGATATTGTTCAGCATCACCTCAACAGAACATTCCTCATCAAACAGAAAGCGATAAGTAGAGGATGGGTCCGTTATTTCTAACTCATACCTCCCACTTTCTTTTAGATGGTATACTTCCACCAGGTTTTTATCTACATCAATTATCAGGTAGTAAGGAATATTATAGGATTGGTAAATATAGAATTTATTGTTGCGGTCTTTCATGGCAGTAGAGGGTGACAGTACCTCAACAACCAGGGCTGCTGGAAAATCGAGGTAAGGTTTGCTGATATCTTTACAAACAACTACTGCATCCGGTTGAAGCACTGTGTCATCTGAAACTTTAATGTCTATAAAGTCATACACCTTACACTTTTTACAACTCCCCTTTTTTATAGCATCTTTCAACTCATACTTAATATTACTACTCACCCACTGATGTCTGGGTGAGGGTGCAGGGCTCATTGCATACGGAATTCCTTCAATGAGTTCCCACCTGCCTTCCCAAAGACAGTATTCTTCGTAAGTATAATGGGGCAATATTTTTACTGCAGATGACATAGTCAAATTTACAAATTAATTCAAAGCCAGCAATACCTGCCAGGCGTCGGCTACCTTGTTTGCTTGAAGCAACTGTTTGGCATATTGATGTAATTCTGCTTCCATCTCTTTTGGGTCGATAGAAAAATATTGAACAATGTTTTTCAATCGATCGTCATCAAAAGCGGGGTCTACAAAAGGCAGTTCGGTAACGTTGGCCAACTGTGCCAGTTCATTTCCCGTAAGCACAGTACTCACCCTTATACTTTGCGGCAAGGCATCTATACCTATACCCAACTGCGTGTTGGGTTTGGCTACCTTAAATAAACTGCTTCCATCTACTTTGCAATACCAATCGCCGCCAAGGCGGGCAACATGATTGATTTTTTGTTGATCTATATTTCCGTTTGCGTCCAGGATACTTTCAGCAATATGCATCAGCAACACTTCGCATATAACGAGGTTGCCTGCACCACCCTCTGTTCCCAAGGGTTTTACTTCTATTACCTTGCATTCTAACTTTATCTTGCTCTCTTTTACCATCGGGGGCTTCACGCTGCTGGCAGGCTGCATGGTAAAACCAGCTTTTTCAAATTCGTTGATGCCTTTGCCATATTCACAACTGGCGAGAGAGGTTTGCTGCACCATTTCATAATCCACGATATTGATCACTACCTCGGGCACCTCCAGCACATTTTGCAACGTATGCTTGGTGCTGTTGTCTCTCACTCTTCGTGCCGGAGAAAAAATAACGATGGGCGGATTAGAAGAAAACATATTAAAAA
>JANPJW010000289.1:0-2598 GCA_031425715.1 Chitinophagaceae bacterium
CATCCGCCTCAGCGGAAATTTCCCTTACTACCACCGAAACATTTATGGCATTTCTAAGAAGTACAGCATCACTTACCTGGACAGTGCAGGTGTGGAAAATAAAGCTGAGCTGCCTTTGTTTGTACCAGTAGTAGATACCAGTAAAAAAACACAAAGGGAAAAAAGACCCGAGGCGCCCAAAGTAAACCGGTTATTAAAATACCGGTCCCTCTCCATTGACAGCTCAGGTAAACTTGCCACGCTCACCCTTAATACATTTAGCAAAGGAAAACTCAGAAGTTTTTTCCGCAGGTCTTTCCGGGAACTCCGCAAAAAAAGTATCCAACATTTGGTGCTGGATCTGAGAAGCAATGGTGGTGGTAATGTGGCTTCTTCTACGCTGCTCACAAAATACATATCCAGGTCGCCATTTAAAGTAGCAGATTCTGTGTATGCAGCAAGCCGAAGTCTGGGACCTTACACACGCCATATCAAACATGGTTTTTTCAACAATATAGAGTTGTTTTTTATTGGCAATAAAAAAAAGGATGGCAACTACCACGTCGGTCTTCTGGAGCGCAAAATATACCAGCCCAAAAAGAAGAATCACTTTGGCAGCAATGTGTATGTACTTACCAACGGTCCAACTTTTTCTGCAGCCGCTCTTTTTTGCAATACGGTAAAAGGGCAGGCAGGCATTACACTCCTGGGCGAAGAAACCGGTGGTGGCTGGCATGGCAACAGCGGCATTATGATTCCTGATATTATATTGCCCCATTCAAAAAACACGGTGCGCCTGCCGCTCTTCAGGCTGGTGCAGTACAACCATGTGCCCAAAACCGGTACAGGAATACCCCCAGACATTTTTATAGGCACCAGCTACGAAGCCCTGATAAAAGGGTATGACTATAAAATGAAAGTAGTGAGGGAAATGATTCTTCAAAGTGAAAGGTGAAAGGTCAAAGGTGAAAGGCGAAAGGAGAAAGCCTGCTTCTGTAGAATGTAGGGGTGAAGACGGAACGCCAGTGACGAATTGCGAATGACGACTTACGAATGCTGAATTAGCAGAGGATGTATTTTGGTAGAATCACATTTTTAAAAGGTTCGTAAATACTTCTACCAAAATTTCGCTCCGCTGGAGCTGTCCTTTCCAAACTTAACCACATTGCCATTTGGGGATATCTCAAAAGAAAAATTTCACACAAGGAACTAACGATTGATTTTAAAACGAACTCTTTGTCAACTTTGTATTTCTTTGCGGGCTAGGTGTGAAATGCTCTCCACATAGTTGCGACTTAATTTTACAACCCAATTCTAAACTCATCGGCATCTCTCCAAAATGGAAATTTGGTGCGCACGGTTTCTAAGTGCTCCTTTTGCAAGGTTATTGTAAAAGTATCTTCTTCGTTGGCCATGTGATACAGCACTTCTCCCAGCGGATCTATCACCATACTGTTTCCACTGTGGTAAATATCGTTGCCATCTTTGCCCACCCTGTTCACAGCTACTACGTAACATTGATTTTCGATGGCCCTTGCACAAAGCAAAGTCTTCCAGGCATGGCTGCGGCGTTCCGGCCAGTTGGCCACATATATTAAAATGTCATATTCGGGAGATTGGGCATTTTCCTCACCTTCAGCCTGGGCTAGGGATGAGGCTCCCTGCCTTGCCCACACCGGGAACCGAAGATCGTAACAAACCTGTAGGTTTATTTTCCACCCTTTTACAGATGCAATCAATCGTTTATTGCCCGCACTGTAATGCTCATTTTCTCCGGCAAAAGCAAAAAGGTGCCTTTTGTCGTAAGACCAATATTGCCCGTTGGGCAACATCCATATAAGCCGGTTAAAATATTTGCCGTCTTCTTCAATAATGATAGAGCCCGTAAGCACAACCCGGTATTTAGCGGCCATGTCTCTCATCCAGCCCATGGTTTCCCCATCCATCGTTTCTGCATATTCATTCGGCTGCATGCTAAAGCCGGTGCTAAACATTTCGGGCAGCACAATAATTTCTGTTTTCTCCTCTATGTTGCGCAGCTTATCTTCCAGCATTCTTAGGTTGGCCTCCTTATCTTGCCAGTGCAGGTTTGCCTGAATCGTAGTAATGGTAAGTGTGCTCATACCGCTTGTTTAGTGGTTAAAGTTACAAAAGAGAAATTTTAATACATGTTATTCGCTGCCTACCATCGCAGAGGCTTTGGGTGCAAATTTAAAAAGATGAGAATTTTGGCCGGATGAATCCAATACTCCATTTATTTTGTACTTATTTTAAAGGACTCCATGATTTCTATTATCATCCCAACCTATAACGAGGCGACCGTTGTTGCAAACCTCATTTCTTATCTCAGGCAAGATACAGCCGCCGATGCTGTGGAAATTATTATCAGCGATGGTGGCAGTACAGACAATACGATTCAGATAGCCAGGCAAGCAGGTGCCACCGCATTGCTCAGCCCTACAAAAGGCAGGGCGGCGCAGATGAATTTTGGCGCCACACTGGCAAAGGGAGACATTTTCTATTTTCTGCATGCAGATTGCTTTCCACCCAAGGGATTTATTGCCGATATCCAGGCTGCTGTTAGCAAGGGTTACGATGCCGGCAGGTATCAAACCGTAT
>JANPJW010000290.1:0-3386 GCA_031425715.1 Chitinophagaceae bacterium
ACAAAAGACAAATTACTGATTGCTGCTTTTGGTGGCATATTGATAGGCACGGGTGTAGGGCTTGTAATAAGGGGCGGCGGCGTAATAGATGGTGCCGAAGTGATAGCTGTGTTTACCGGAAGAAAAACCGGCTTCTCTAACACGGAGATTATCATGCTGATTAATACCTTGATTTTTGCTGTAGCCGCTTTACAATTCGGCATAGAGACAGCCATGTATTCCATTATAACCTATTTCACTGCTACAAGAGCTACCAATTACGTGGTAGACGGAATAGAAGAATTCACTGCCATGAACATCATTTGCGCCCAACAGGAAGAAGTAAAAAACTTATTGGTAAATGAATTAGGAAAAGCCATCACCGTTTACAAGGGAGAGCGGGGTTACCTTCCCGGCAGTTTCGAAGTAAGAACGGAGGCTGATATTATTGTGACCATTATCACGAGGCTGGAAATAAAACAAATACAGGATGCCATTTTGGAAATTGATCCCAAAGCATTTATCTATGTACAAAGTATTAAAGAAGCCAGTGGTGGTATATTAAAGGCAAAAGCACATGCAAAATAAAGAAATGACGCAATTTGTGGTTGACATGCTCGACCAAAATTTGCCTTCAACCTACTATTTTCACGACTATCAGCATACATTATATGTGCTGGCCAAGACTGAAGAAATTGGAAAGGAGGAAGGTGTCACGGAACAAGAAATACATCTTTTAAAAGCTGCAGCGCTGTGGCACGATGTGGGCTACATTCATGCCTACAAAGGGCACGAATACGAAAGTTGTATACTGGCACAAAAGCACCTGCCCGACTTTGGTTTTAAGGAGGATGACATCCTTCAAATCTGTGAAATGATCATGGCCACCATGGTTCCGCAAGACCCGCACAACAGACTCGAAAAAATTTTAGCCGATGCTGACCTGGCCTATCTAGGAACCAGCGATGCTCCTGTATTTGCCCGTCAACTGTTCCTGGAGTTACAATCCATAAACCCCGTGCTCACTGAAACAGAGTGGATCAAAACACAAATTTCGTTTCTAAAGTCTCACCAATATTTTACTGCTTGCTGTAAAAAGAAATTTGAACCAAAAAAAGAAATCTACATGGCAACGCTGCCAAAATATCTTTAAAATGGGTTGGCATGCAACATTTGTAAAATTTAACCCAGAGACTATCAGTAGCCAGCCGCTGTGAGTAGGTAAGCAAGGATCTCCGGCCATGAATCCAGTATTGTTTTTAAATAAGGAAGCTTGTGCAGTGATGTGTGGGCAGCCAGTACCGCAAGGAACAACTTTTCGTTTTACACTCCCCCCTATTTTAATGTGATTGATACAGTAGTTGAGCGTTCAAGAACTGTACAAGAAAGCAATCTTCCGTAAGCGGATGCACTTGTAGTTTTCTTTTTTGTAGGCAGCTTGGAACCCTGGGCCCGATGATGAATGACGAATTGGGAGGTTTAGCCGGTAGAGGGAAAAAACCAATGGCAGGCTTTTTTCCTTATGGAGAATATGGCAAATCCAAAACCGGCAGATATGATTATCATACAAAAGAGAAATAATATTTAAACATGCTTCTCTTAACCGCAGAGAACAAGAGAGGCTAAGGTTTCGCAGAGACGCTCTGCGTTATCTCAGCTAACTCAAGTTCTCGGCGGTTTATAAAATATAAAATGAACCAACATCTTCAAAGCTTACTGAATTATTTTGACCAGGATAAGTCCCTTTCTGCCGAAGATAAAAGTGCAATAATTAAATCTCTAAAAGATGCCAATAAGGAATTAGAGATTACTGCATTCAAACTGGACCGCACAGAAAAAGTAAAACGTACCACTGCTATTCTACTCGAAGAAACCATTGAAGAACTGCAACAAAAAAGAAAAGCCATTGAAGAAACTAATTCCGTGCTAACAAAATCGCTGGAAGAACTAAAAGCAGCACAGGCTTTATTAATCCAATCAGAAAAAATGGCCAGTCTCGGAGAACTCACTGCAGGCATTGCCCATGAAATACAAAACCCTTTAAACTTCGTCAACAATTTTTCGGAAGTAAGTACAGAGCTGGTAGATGAAATGAATGAAGAACTTGCAACAGGCAATAAGCAATATGCAATAGGCAATGTGCAAGAAGCAAACGCAAGCCTGCAAAATGCAATCGAGATAGCTAATGATCTAAAACAAAATCTCGAAAAAATAAATCATCATGGCAAGCGGGCCGGTGATATTTTAAAGGGAATGTTGCAACACAGCCGCAGTAGCAGCGGGCAAAAAGAACTAACTGATATTAATGCGCTGGCCGATGAATATTTACGGTTAGCTTATCATGGTTTGCGTGCAAAAGATAAAACGTTTAATGCAGCTATGAAAACAGATTTTGATGAAACAATCGGATTGGTAAAAATTATTCCGCAGGATATTGGTCGTGTGGTACTCAATCTCATCACCAATGCATTTTATGCCGTATCAGAAAGAAAAAAACAACAACCAGAGAATTACGAACCTGTAGTTGCAGTCAGCACAAAAGCTGTAAAGCCCCCTTTAGGGGGTTTGGGGGTTATTGAGATCCTTGTAAAAGACAATGGTACCGGCATTCCGCAAAAAGCACTCGATAAAATTTTTCAACCCTTCTTTACCACCAAACCAACTGGACAAGGAACAGGATTAGGATTGAGCTTGAGTTATGATATTGTAAAAGCACATGCTGGAGAGTTGAGGGTGGAAACCAAAGAGGGAGAAGGGTCAACATTTATTATTCAATTACCAATTAATACGAACAACGGATGAAAGTAACTCCAGCACTAATAGAGGAATTGGCTAATTGGCTTGATAGCTATTGGACCACTTATTTAAAAGGTGATATCGAAACATGGGCAACGTTTATACGTGAAGATTACCGGAATATTGGGGGAACGAAAGAAGAAATCTGGAATAGCAAACAGGAAATTATTGATTACACCAACAGCGTCATGGATCAAATGCTTGGTACAGTTGATATACGTAATCGTAAGGTTGAGCTGATTCCTTATGGGGAATACATGATGGTGCATGAGTTTACAGATTTGTTTGTAAAAATTGAAGGCGAATGGACATTCTACGGTCCTTTTCGAATGTCAACCTTATTAGAAAAAACCGAAACCGGATGGATCGCTTTACATCAACATGGTTCCTATCCCGATATGAAAGCAATTGAAGGCGAGGCTTTTTCCATTGACGCATTAAAAGCGGAAAATACAAAGCTGCAGGCAGCAGTTAAAAGCCGCACCATTGAACTGGAAATTGAAACATCATTAGAAAGAGTGCGGGCCGAAGCAATGGGCATGAAAAAACCGGATGATATTCTTGCCATCTGTAAAGTGATGTTTACAGAATTGCAATCACTCGGTTTCTCC
>JANPJW010000291.1:0-2168 GCA_031425715.1 Chitinophagaceae bacterium
CTTGCAACGGCGCTGTATTGTATTTTACCTCCAAGGTCAATGGCACGTATGCGGTAAAAATGATCTGTGCCTGCATGGAGATTATCCGCTATGCTGTAGGATCTTGAAAGGGTACTGTTGCTGCTTGCTACTTCTTGTACAGCCGCAAAATGCACGGCGTCTGCAGCATATTCCACCACATATTTTACCATGTTTATTTCATTTTCTACTTTCCAGCTCACCTGCACATCGTTGTTTTTGCGCTGCAATTGGATGGAGGTAAACTGCACGGGCAGTGCACCACCGGCGGCATTGATATCTCTGTAAATCAGCAGGAACCTGTTTTGCGCACTGGATGCGGGGTTACTGGTAACAGAGAAGTTAATATTGCTGGTATCATTGAGACCTACCTGGATATCCTGGTTAAGGAACCGGTCTCTTATAAAGGCTACAAGATTGAATGTATGCAGGTTTTCGGCAATTACTTGCAGGCGATAATTGCGTTGCTGCACATTCCACATCCTGAAATAGGTGGTATCTGTTGTATTGATGAGGCTTCTCCGCTCAATAACCAGGTTAGCCGTGCTGCGCAGGATTCCGAAGTTCTCGCCAAAATTGCTCATTTTCCAAATGTCGTAACCATCTATGGCGTTGCTGTAATTGGCTCCGTAATTGGTCATGTTACCATCCATCAGTGTAGCTCCGTTGGCATCAACGATCATGAGATTGGCTCTCATACGCACTTGCGAACTGGCCGGGGTAAACAGGCTGAGGATAAGAATAGCAGTGAGGCTGATGCGGGCGCATGCAACCTTGGTTAAGGTAAAGTTTCTCATCGGTTAAGGTTTTGTTTTTAAAAGGATAGATTGAATTGGATACAAATATTGTGTATATAAAACCCTTGTAATTAGTGAAACCTTTAAAGTAGTGTAGTTATTTTTCTATCGGAAAAGTACGTGCTGAAATTACCTCTAAGTTGTGTAGACGGAATTCGGGGCCTCAGCCAGGATTTTGTATTGAGCTATTGTGGGCAAGGGATTGACCAATAAAACCAGTAGGTACAAGGATGTGAGGAAGTAAATTTGTTAGGCGGAAACCGTTGAGGAAGTCTGTTTTAAAGTGATACGAGTGTCAATATTCCGGATATCCTCTTCAGTAATAACGTCGTTGATATCATTTAAATGTCGCTGTATTTTATCTTTGGTTGCCTGGTCTGTAAAAACCCTTGAAAGCGGATATTGCAACATTGAATGAGCGGGCTCTTGTAAAGATGTAGAGGGCTGTTTCATGATTTCATTTTGCGTTTGGACGCCCAATGTAGGATCATTATTTTTCAAAACAAATATTGCGCTCACATGGTAACAATTAGGTAACGTAAAATTAATATTGGAAGTAAATTTTCATACAAAAAGCAACACATATTTTTAAGAAGAGCTAACTAACTATTTCATTACAAGCAACCTGTTTCAAAATTTTAAATTAATTTGGGCAGATACCTTTTTTTAAAATCTATTCGCTTTCTTATGCAAAAAATAGTCTTCGCTTTTGTGCTCCTTCTTTCACTGAATGCTGCCGCACAGCAAACCCCCGCCAAACTTTCTGTTGAAAAAATAATGCGTGATCCCCGATGGATGGGTAGTTCCCCCTCGGGGCTTCAATGGGCAACAGACGGAAATCTTTATTTTACCTGGAACCCGGAAGCTGCACCGTCCGACTCACTGTATTATATCAACCCCATCAACGGCCTACCCCTAAAAGCAACACCCGCCCAAAAGCAAGGCCTGCTGTTTGCAAATAACAGGGTATACAACAAAGCACGCAGTGCTTACGCCTATGCACAAAATGGCGATTTCTATTTTAGCATAGTAAAAACAGGCAAAACAATCCGAATAGGAAAAACAGTAGAGATAGAAACCAATCCGCAGTTTTCTTTTAACGACAGTATGCTCGTATACCAGCGCAGCCAGAATTTATTTGCCTGGAACATTGCCACCGGAGAAACCATCCAGCTCACACGAATACAAGCCGGTACTCCAGCAGCCGCACGGGGGGCAGGTACAAGAACAGAAGCAGAAAACGCCCAGGAAAAATGGCTCAGGCAGTACCAGTTAAAAACCTTTGCCGTTTTGCGGGAACGCAAAGAAAAAAGAGAATCCACAGATGCTTACAACAAAAATTTACCGAGGGAA
>JANPJW010000292.1:0-2464 GCA_031425715.1 Chitinophagaceae bacterium
GTTCCCTTAAAAGAATCGGATGCTGATGTAACTGCTCCCGTGAAAGCTCCAACAGTTGATCACAGTAAAATGAAAATGCCTGCAAGCAAAGCAGCTGGGAAAAGTGCGGACGATCATTTGACGATAGCGCCAAAAGCAGGCAGGCAACAATACACCTGCTCTATGCACCCGCAGGTGATAAAAGATGAGCCAGGAAAATGTCCCTATTGCGGCATGGTACTCATTCCGGTAAAAAAAATGGAAGGTGCTAAAGGCGAGCATCACAAGCATGTGAACATGATTGATGATTTTAAAAGGCGTTTTTATGTAGTGTTGATTTTAACTATTCCGATCATGCTGTTGTCGCAAATGATACAGCATTGGCTAAACGTAGACTGGCAATTTGCAGGTTCGCAATATCTGTTGTTTGCATTATCAACAATCGTATTTTTTTATGGCGGTTGGCCTTTTTTAAAAGGACTGGTTGATGAAGTAAAAGCGAAGAGCCCGGGCATGATGTTTTTGATTGGCTTCGCAATTACAGTTGCATACGGGTACAGTGTAGCCGTTGTTTTTGGCCTGCAAGGAATGGATTTTTTCTGGGAGCTGGCTACACTTATCCTCATCATGTTGCTCGGCCATTGGATAGAAATGAAGTCGGTGATGGGTGCTTCCAGGGAACTTGAATTGCTGGTGCAATTAATGCCGGCTGATGCGCACCTGGTAACAGCGGATACAGTAGCCGATGTAAAAACGGACACACTCAAAGAGGGAGATCTAATTTTGGTGAAGCCTGGTGAGAAAGTAGCAGCAGATGGAGTTATTAGTGAAGGGCAGAGCTACCTGAATGAAAGCATGATGACCGGCGAGAGCAAACCGGTAGAAAAGAAGCTGAATGATAAAGTGATCGCAGGATCTATCAACGGCAACGGTTCTATTAAAGTAACGGTATCACATGGCTCTAAGGATTCTTATTTATCGCAGGTAATTAGGTTGGTGGATGATGCACAAAACTCAAAATCAAAAACACAATTACTGGCAGACACTGCTGCCCGGTGGCTGACTGTAATTGCGATTGTTTCTGGTATTGCCACTTTTTTATACTGGTATCTCACGGGCCAATCACTGGCTTTTGCCATGGAAAGAATGGTAACGGTCATCGTCATTTGTTGCCCACACGCCTTGGGTCTTGCTGTTCCGCTGGTAGTTGCAAGGTCCACAGCCATTGCTGCAAAAAGCGGCCTGCTCATTAAGAACCGAACAGCATTTGAAAATTCAAGAAAGATCACAACCATTGTTTTTGACAAAACAGGCACTTTAACCATTGGCACGTTTCAAATTTCAAAAATCATCCCCCTATCCCTTGGGGAAGGGTCAGAAAACGAATTGATTCGCATCGCTTCTGCATTGGAACAAAATTCGGAGCATCCAATTGCAACAGGCATCATGGAAAAAGTAAAGGAGTTACAATTAACGGTTCCTTCGGCAGAGAATTTTAATGCCATTACCGGCAAGGGTGTAGAAGCAACAGTAGAAGGCAAAGCTGTAAAAGTGGTCAGCCCAGGTTACCTCAAAGAAAATAACATGCCCTTGCCAGCAGATTTTAAAACAGACCTGGCAGAAACCGTGGTGTTTGTAATAATTGATAACAACCTGGCAGGCTACATCGCATTGTCAGACGCTATCCGCCCCGAATCGGCAGATGCAATTGCCACACTTAAAGAAAATGGAATCAAATCAACGCTGCTCACCGGAGATAACAATGCAGTGGCAAAATCGGTGAGCGAAACATTGGGCATGGAAGGTTTTTTTGCGGAAGTATTTCCGCATCAAAAATTAGAAAAAATAAAAGAATTGCAAAGTAAAGGTGAGTTTGTGGCAATGACCGGCGATGGTGTGAATGATGCTCCTGCCCTGGCACAGGCAGACATTGGTATTGCCTTAGCTTCCGGCTCCGATATTGCCGCCGAAACAGCAGGGATAGTTTTGGTAAACAGCAACCCTAAAGATGTGGTGAACCTGATTTTATTTGGCAAGGCAACGTATAGAAAAATGATTCAAAATTTGATCTGGGCAACAGGCTACAACCTGGTAGCCCTGCCACTGGCGGCAGGAGTGTTATATAACCAGGGAATTTTATTAAGCCCTGCGGCCGGGGCTGTGCTTATGACGGTAAGTACAGTAGTAGTGGCTATTAATGCAAGCATGTTAAAAGTAAAAACGTAATCTCAATCAATCTTTATAAACATTTAAACTTTACATTATGAAAAGTACAAATCTAATTACAGCCGTAGTGTTTGCTGCCGGCCTTTTCCTGCAATCTTGTGATAATAAGAAGAGCACTACTGTTAAAACGGATACGGACACCACGATGTCCAACATGGATCATTCGAACATGGATATGAAAAACATGAGTCACGATATGCCAGGATCTATGACTGACATGATGGGAAGTATGAACACCATGAAGATGACTGGCGATTTT
>JANPJW010000293.1:0-6911 GCA_031425715.1 Chitinophagaceae bacterium
AAGGAAAACGGAAGTTGCAAAAAGCCGCTTAACTAAAGGGCAACTCAAAAAAGAAACGCGCCTAAAAAAGAAGAAAAAATAAATGAAAAATTTAAACAGGTGGGTGGCCAGCTGCAGAAGGGTGATAAGCTGATGATGAAGAACAATCGTGTCGTTGGGTTTGTAAAAGAAAGTCGTGGTTAAAAAGGCGTGTTGCAGCCTGGTGCCTTCCCCATACGGTTTAATTGCAATACCTGGTGGTGGCTGCTAGAGCGATGGAAGGCAGAGCGATTGGAAAGTTAATGAAGTCCAATAATTCGGTGAAAAGTGAAAGCTGAAAAGTGAAAAGTGAAATCTTTGAAATGAATTATTTGCATCAACAGCTACTATAATTTTACACCAACTAAAAAAATTACAAGCCAACGAGCTTTCACTTTTCACCTTTCACCTCTTGCCATTTTCCTCTGACCTCTTAACTTTTTCCACCCTTCCTTACCGGCCGTTTTAGCAACCTGGAATGGATGATGTATTTTGTATCATTTCCATAAATGAAAAGGCAGGAGCCATTTTTGATTTTGTCGATGATAGGTTTATACAAAGCTGGCGATAGCGCCGGGCAGCCAAGGCTGCGGCCAATGTAGCCCTGGCTTTTTAAGATGGCTTCACCCACATAATCTGCACCGTGCACCACGATATCTCTTTCCAGTGCATTGTTATTGTAGCCAATTTCCTGGCCCTCCAGTCGCAGGGAGTATCCATGTTTTCCGGAGTAGGTGAGGGATGTAATGTAAAATCCTACACTGCTTTTAAAGCTCTCTGCTTCATTAGAAAAATGCAGTGTTTTATCAAGCCCGGAGTTTCTGCCGTGCGCAACATATGTAACAAATAAAAGCTTGCTGTTTTTCATATCTATCACAAAAAATCTCTTTCTGCCCGATGCGGTAGTCATGTCTGCAATAGATAAAATATGTTGATTGCTCAATTTATTATTTGCTTTCAAAATATTGTAACCAACAATGGCATAATCAAAAGCACGGCGACCAAGGCCAAGTCTGCCCAGTTGTAGTTTGTTGAACAGAGAATCATATTTGGTAAGAAGACTGGTATCCGCTTCAATTTTCAAAACAGGCAATGCGGTAAATGGAGCAAGGGTAGCGGATGCCTGTGTACTGATGAAAGTGAACAGCATTATAAATACGCCAAAAAGTTGACAGGGTAGGTGGCAGCTCATTTTGATCATACTCTAATATAAGCAATTCGTAAGCCGCATTTTGAAGATGCCCCTCTAAAATAATATCAAAAAAGAATCTTTATTTTTTGTTCTACAAAATTTGAACCCTTACTTTTGCCGCGGAGAGCTGGCAGAGTGGTCGATTGCGGCAGTCTTGAAAACTGTTGACTGTTACAGGTCCTGGGGTTCGAATCCCTAGCTCTCCGCAGAAAGAACCCTGGAATTTCCAGGGTTTTTTTATTTGTGTTTGTAAATATGTCTGGATAAGTTCATATCAAAAATTCATTTGCACAACAATAAATCAGCTTTGCCTCATGGAAGTGTTGGGTTATATAGCATCTTTATTTATTGGCGTTTCCATGGGCTTAATTGGGGGTGGCGGATCCATTTTGACCATCCCAATCCTGGTGTACATGTTTGGTATTTCACCTACGATTGCAATATCGTATTCGCTTTTTATTGTCGGTATATCTAGCCTAGTGGGCGCATTCAAAAATTACCTGGAGGGGTTGGTGCATTTTAAAACGGTGTTGATATTTGGCTCAGCCTCTATCACAACCGTGTTCATTGCACGCAAAATCATCATACCCCTTGTGCCCGATGTGTTTTTTACAGTAGGAAATTTTACGGTAACGCATGCCTTTTTTGTAATGGTCGTTTTTGCTCTGCTTATGCTAATCGCTTCCGTTGCTATGATCCGGAGCAGGGTGAAAAACCCAGGCATTTACGCAACCAAAAAACCTGTGCAACTGCTGTTATACGGGGTGCTCATTGGCCTGGTAACGGGTTTTCTGGGTGCTGGCGGCGGCTTCTTGCTCATACCGGCATTGGTGCTACTCATGCGTTTGCCCATGAAAGAAGCCATCGGTACTTCTCTGCTGATCATTGCGCTCAATTCGCTGGTCGGCTTTTTGGGAGATCTTGGCCGGCATGAAACAGACTGGCCTTTCCTTTTAACCATTGCGGGTATCGCTATTGCAGGCATATTTATCGGAGGCTATTTCAATAAAAAATTTGACAGTGAAAAACTCAAAAAGGGCTTTGGGTGGTTTATCCTGATCACGGGCCTTTACATTCTGACCCGGGAAATATTTTTCTGATACTTGCAGTGCGTTAATGGAAGGCTTTACCATAGCTGGTTTGCCATTGATGTCGCAGCAAATAAAACTAAATAACCAAACTCTGTTTTTTACGACCATCTTTGCAACATGATAAAAAGAAGCTTGCATTTTTATAAAACTATTTATTCATTATAAAATATAAAACATGGAAAATACTCCACTTACCCAGGGAAAAATTCATACCGCCAAGGGTGTACTAACTTTCGAATTGTACGACGATGCAGCCCCTATAGCGGCTGGTAATTTTAAAAAATTGGTGAACCAGGGTTTCTACAATGGTCTTAAGTTTCACCGGGTAATTCCAAATTTTATGGTGCAGGGCGGTTGCCCAGATGGCACTGGCGCTGGTGGCCCCGGTTATACCATTCAATGCGAAACCAAAGGAGCAAAGCAAACACACGATCGTGGAGTAATGAGCATGGCGCACCGGGGCCCTAATACCGGTGGCTCGCAGTTTTTCATTTGTCACAACAGGCAGGGCACACAACATCTTGATGGGGTACACACCTGTTTTGGAAGGATTATAGATGGGCTTGAGCTCGTAGATGAAATACGCGGCGGAGATATAATGGATAAAGTGGAAATTATTTAGCGTAATTATTTGGGCAGGGAAGGAGAAGCATTAAGCTGTAATCACAATCTTCTCCTGTACCTGGCCCATGCAAAAGTTGTAAACACCAGTTTCCAACCCTACCATGCATAATTTGAATTCTGCTATATGATCGTTCACAGCCCCTTTTCGAACAATGCGCCCCGTCTCATCGGAGAGGGTGTATTGCCGCTGGGGAAAATTTGCTGTGCCCGATCGCACGGTGATGGTTTCGTTCAAGCCAACTTGTGCAGGACTAACGGTTAGTTCAGGATGGTTTACCATTGTTCAAACATTTTTCTTGCTTTTATAATGGGGCATCGGCCAGCAAATACCAGCCGACGCTCCGGATTTTTCATTGGACTACCATTGTTAAAAGACGCAGTCTTTAACGGTGGTAAATAAGTTTGATACCAGTGTTAGGGGAAAAGATACTGTGTAGAGTTTGGGCTTATTGGCTTTAATTATTATTAAACTGAAATTGGTTTAAAAAATTGTCCATTCTGAAAAAACAGGTAGTTCTACTTAAAGGCTTCAGATTCTTAGGCTGGCCGTCAGTTACCAAACTATATGCCAGCAGGCGGTATTGTGCATATCTATTTGCAAATGATCCCAAAAAAATTTACACATAAAAAAAAGCACTCATGAAGTGCTTTTTTTATAGACGATGGTTTAAACGATTTTTTTGGGCGGAAGTGCAAAGGCTTTAGCATCGTGTTCAAAATGGCCTTTATGAGCACCGTCACAAAATGGTTTGTTTTGCGATAAACCGCAACGACAAATTGCAATAACTTCTCTGCCGCCAAGGTCATATACATTTCCTTCCTTATCCGTGAGTTCAAAATCTCCTTCTACTTTTAACGAGCCATTGCTGTTGACCGTAATTTTTGTTGCTGCCATAAATTTTTTTTCAAATCTAACAAATTAAAATGTGCTGTTGGTATTGTGTATAACATATTTGAGGTACTTCAGGATACGGAGAGAATGCTGTAAGCAGTTCCATTCACTTCCAGGGTGAGTCCGGCACGCAGGCCACGCATTTTTTGCCCCAATGGCGAAGTGGGGGACATGGCATAAACGGTCAATCCATCATGTATGATTTTACCCAGTGCTACACAAATAAAAAAATAACCTTTATCAGTTTCCACGAGCGCTCCATTCAGTATTTCTACAGAAACATGAGCCGGATCAATTTTATTAAAAGCTGCTTGCTGTATTTGGAGCTCTTTTAATTGTGTGCGTTTGTTCTCCTGCTCTATTTGCAACATGGCAAGGGCGGTCTCATGTTTGTCGCCTGCCGTACTTTTGGTTTCGTTGGCAGCGCTTTGCTGCAGCTCCAATAAATTTTGCTGCAGTGCAATTATCTTGTCTTGTAAAATTTCTCGACAAGCCCCGTGAATCTTTTCTTTGAGATGCATGCAATCAGGGGTTACATTTTTAATTTTTCCATGTAGGCGATGATGGCCAGGCGAATATCAGACCTCGAATCGTTTACCGAGGTGGGTACAGAATAAACTTTTAAAATTTGCGAATTGTCTTTGTTAAAGAACCCGAGATTAGCTTCGCCACCTGTTAGTAAAAAATCGGATAGGGCTACTCTAAAGGTCGCATCCGGCGCTATGGCCATTTTTCTAACAGTCCATTGCTGATTTATAGCGTCATAAAAAATATCTGCTGAGTAATGCAGGAAGCCGCCGATACCGGCATTCTTTCTACCGGTTTCTAATACTTCTTTTAACAGGCTTCCCTTCATATCTACTTCTACAATGCTCCCTCCAAAAGGAAGGCTGCGTATGATGTCGTACTGAGTAACCGGTGCTTGCAAAATATCGTCGAGCCGTATGGAACCTGAGTTTACGATGGCAACCTGTGCATCCGGTGCAGCCTGTTCCATAGCGTTGATGATTAGCCTGGAAAAGTTGGTAGTTGTTCTTCGGATGATGCTTTCTCTTGCTTCCAGGGGTTCGCCTTTTTGCATCACCACTTTCTTTGCGTCAAAACCAAGAAAGGCGTAGTTCTTTTCGGCAATATTGCTCCATTTCTTTACCGTTGCATTTGTTGCAGAGTCTAATGCCAACGAGACGTCTATCATTTTTAGCTTTGCACTTACTTTATGCATGCCGGTTTTTTTATTGATGTTGAGTGCAACTATGTAAGCAGATCTTGCATTGGAATGCGCTTTGGCTATTATTACATTGCCCACTTGCTGGTAACGCATGTCATGCTCATGCCCGCCAAGGATCGCAGCAAGGCCAGGTATTTTCTGCGCCAGTAAGATGTCGTCCTGCATAAGTTGGTGGGTAATGGCAATCACGGCATCGCAGGAATCTTTTATGCGTGCGTAAAGTTTCTCAGCGGTTAGTAGAGGATCAGTATAGCTCACATAGCCTGCTTTGTTAAACGGAATATTGATGCCAATGAAACCAACTTTTGCGGTAGTGCCATCTGCATCCTTCACTTGCATGATGTAGGTTTCCGGAAAAGGCACAGCTGCTTGTGTACTTGTTTTTACAAAAGGTACGATGCCTGCGTTTGTCTTGTGAAAACTGTTAGAAGATATCCATGTAAATTTTGATTCATTGATCCTGCTTTGCAGTTCTGTTTCGCTGATGTCAAACTCATGATTGCCAAATACTGCAAAGTCCATTCCTGCAGCATCCATGGCTTCTACCATTTGCTTTCCCCTGATGCGTTTGCCCTCGTAGGTTAGGCTGTTGTATACAGAGGGGCTGAGGAAATCTCCTGCCATCAGCAGGTAGCTATTAGGATTTGCTTTTAGTAAATCTTTTTTAAGGGTTGCCACTCTTGCCATGCCGCCCGTTTTGCCAGCTTCTATGGGTTCAATTTCGTACACATCGTTTATCTGTAAAAAGTTTACGGTAATTTTTCCATTGTCTTTTTGGGCTGTGTTGCGTGGCGTGCTACAGCCGGATGCTAGTAACCAAACTGGCAAGCATATACGAAATATGAATTGTTTCATTTAAAAATAGTTTAAGTATAACTAGTACTGATTTTTTCGAATTTAGTCTTACATAAAATTGTCCGCTCGTCTGCTGGTTGATAAGTTGTATAAAGTTAGGCAATTGAGTTGCATCAAAATTTTTGTTCGTCTCTTAACAGTTGCCGAAGCAAGCTGAAATGATTATATCTTTATACAGTCTGATTAAAGTTATTTATGTAAAATCAATAGCTTTTCTGAGCAAACGTATCACTTCGATAATAGAAATGCCGTCAAGAAATAACTATAAGCGCACTGCTTGATTTGCGGAGTACAGATTAATACATCCTGGCGGAAAACCTACAACCCGGGTAAGTGGAGAGCGTAGAAGAAGTAATGAAAATTACCGTTAGGGAAATATTGGAAAATTGGTCTCCTTAATAAAATACTATGAACCAAATTAATGCGGCCCTGTGTTCTTTCGGATTGAGTGGCTGGGTTTTTCACGCACCCTTTATTGAGGCGCACCCAGCCTTTAAGTTCTACGCAGTATTAGAAAGGACGAAAAATTTAGCCCAGGAAAAATATCCAGGTGTAAAAGTATTCAGAACGTTGGCGGAAATGTTGGTAGATGACAGCGTAGAATTAGTGATTGTGAATACTCCGAACAGAACTCATTATGAATTTACCAGGCAGGCATTGCTGGCCGGTAAACATGTGATCTGCGAAAAACCTTTTACTGTAACCACAGCGGAAGCCGCCGAACTAATAGACCTGGCTGCCAGCCAGGATAAAAAATTGGCCGTGTATCAAAACCGTCGCTATGACAGCGATTACAGAACCATTCAATCTGTTTTGGAGCAGCATTCTCTTGGGGATATTATTGAGGCTGAATTTCATTTCGATCGGTTCAAAGAACAACTAAGTCCGAAACTGCATAAGGAAACGGCGGGGCAGGGCACAGGAGCATTGTATGATCTGGGTAGTCATCTCATAGATCAGGCACTTCAACTGTTCGGTATGCCGCAAGCCGTTTTCGCAGATATAACAGCC
>JANPJW010000294.1:0-2546 GCA_031425715.1 Chitinophagaceae bacterium
TGTATATTTATGAGGCGGGAAGGTTTTTTCACAAACTCACGTTAGCAGTAACCTTATGAGACCACTTAAATTACTAATAGTTTGGATGATTTTTTCATTCTTAAGCTGTACGACTAAGAACAGAAAACTCATATCAAAATGGCCAAATGGGCAAATCAAGTTGGAGGAAATCTCAACTGATACACCAAATGTTTATAATGCAAGGGAATTTTATGAAAATGGACAGCTAGCTACTGATTCAAGAATTGAGAACTCAAAACTAAATGGAAAGTCAGTTGCATATTATAAAGATGGAAAATTACTTGGTATCACGGAATATAAAGACAGCAAAATAAATGGACAGGTTTTGGAGTTTCATAGAAATGGTCGCTTAATGTTTAAGGGTACTCAGGAAAATGGTGAGCTTGTGGATACATCTATTCACTATTATCAAAACGGCCAGCCAAAAATCATTCTATTGTTTAAAGAAAATAGAAAGATTGTAATAAATAAGTTTGACTCAAGTGGTAAGACTATCAAGAATGCTACTGATAGTTTATTGGAGATCGGCTACTGCTAACAACTAAGCTTTCGTTTTGCCCAACGGGCAAGAAATGAAAGCGCTGATTGCGTCCCAGCGGGGTTTCGCAGGTAGCCCTTGAGTTAATGAATGTAATGCTTGCGAAAACCCGCTGGGACGCAATCATAAAGGGCTCAAGCAAACCTCTCCTTTGTCGCAGATCCCGATGATTTCGGGGGAAAGGGGTTGGGGTGAGGTTTTTTATATGCAGCATTATTCTTGCACTAAATTGTTCCCAAATGCTACAACCAACTTTACAAACAAGTGTTAGTAAAGGGGCAATTGTCCTTTCCATTAAACGCACCCATTATCAATGCATCTTATCTGTCACCTGCTTTTTAAAGAAAACAAGCGGTCTTTGTACCGAACAGCAGCACTTCTCCTGGCATGCCTTTTCAGCCATTTTGGTGGTTTGCATGCGCAACCTGCCAATGTGAGCATCCAGGTAACCGGGCCAGGCAACGAAAAAATAGCGGGTGCCAGCATCAGCATCAATGAGCAACGCAAAAAAACCGACGACAATGGTTTCCTGCAAGTAAGCTTAGACCAGGGCAGGTACACTATTCAAATTTCAGCCGTCAATTATTTCTCTTTCAATTTTAGCGTGAATGTAAATGCTGACACTTTGCTGCTGGCAGAACTTAAACCCAGGGAAAGTTTCCTGGGAAATGTAACCGTAACAAGCAGCAGGAATGTGAGTAGCAACCAGATGAGTATTCAATCGCTGAACATGGAACAGATGCGCAAGTTGCCGGTAGTACTGGGCGAAATTGATCCGTTGAAAACCATCACCCTGTTGCCGGGAATAAAGAACGGTGGAGAGGCGGGTTCGGGCTTGTATGTAAGAGGTGGCGGCCCCGACCAGAACCTGGTGTTGCTGGATGGTATCCCGGTGTACAATCCCAATCACCTGTTTGGTTTTTTCAGCATTTTTAATGGAGAAGCCATTGATAAGATCGAGGTAATTAAAGGAGGCATGCCAGCCAATTTTGGTGGAAGATTGAGCAGTGTGATCAATGTAAGTTCCAGGAATGGCAACAAAGATTCTTTGAAAGGCAGTGGCGGCATCGGGTTAATTTCTTCCCGTTTTTCTTTGGAAGGGCCCATCATCAAAGGCAAATCTTCCTTTATGCTCAGTGCCCGAAGGACCTATATTGACCAGGTGGCGAGGGTGGTAGCCAAATCGGAAATTGGCAACAATGGCTATTTTTTTTATGACGTAAATGCCAGGGCTGATTACAGCATCAACGACAACAACCAACTGCTTTTTACTTTTTACAAGGGCGATGATGACTTTAAATTTGCTGATACCGACAATGGCAGGAACACCAATTTTAATACCCTTTGGGGAAACACCTTGGCAGGGCTTTTTTGGAAACAGAAAATCAGCAATAGGCTGCAACAACAAACAGGATTGATCTACAACAAATTTGCGCTGAACAACCAGTCAACCTTTAGTGCATTGAGTTTTGCATTCGCCTCCGGTTTAGAAGACCTGCAGGTAAAAACAGATTGGCAGTTCTCTTCTAACAAATGGTTGAAACTACAAGGGGGATTGCAGTACATCAAGCACCGGTTTTCGCCAGGGGCAGGTGATGTTACAGCGGGTGCGCAGCAATATATATCAGACATTAAAAACCAGTACGCACATGAAGCTGCGGGTTATGTTACCACAGACGTAAAGGTAACACCTGCATTGGAGATGACTGCAGGTATCCGTTACAGTTACTTTAACCAGGTAGGACCTACCAGCAGAATTATTTATGGCGCAGATGGTGAACCCACTGGCCAAACCGAATCTTTTAAAAGAGGAGAAAGTATTGCGGCGTATCATTATCCCGAACCAAGGATCAGCTTTTTATATAAACTGCCGGCACAGGCGAGCATCAAGGCTTCGTATACCCGAACCACGCAGTTCCTTCACCTGGCTACTACCAGCGGTGCTACTTTTCCCAGTGATCTCTGGGTGCCCAGTGGCGAAAAAATA
>JANPJW010000295.1:0-3437 GCA_031425715.1 Chitinophagaceae bacterium
GCCGCCGGGTGTTATGACCCACGCCATCAAACCTAAAAGGGTAACAAATAATTTGTACCCTAAAAATCATCCTCTTCGTCATCCTCATCGTCTTCAAAAAGACTCTCGTATAGTTCTGCCTGTTCTTCGGTAAGCTCGTCTACAATTTCAAATACTTCATCAGCCAGTTCTTTCCAAAAGCTGTATTCGGTCTCTCCATCGTTGCCTACAATAAGAACGCACTGACTGGTGGTCATCAATGGCTTCACCAGCATGAGTTCGTCATCTTCGGTTTCTTTAATAAGGTAGTAAACGTCTTGCTGTAAATCTGAATAGGTGCTCATAATAATAATTTGTGATAAAGCTAAGCATCTATTATGATGCCAGTATTAAGTCTTTTACGGCCCGGCTTCTGGCCGCCATTGGTACTTTTTCGCCAGCATAGGTAGTTGCCGGCGTCTGATCTTTGACCAACCCCACAGAAGGGTGTTGAGCCTTCTGCTCCTTAAACTTAATTCATACCTGGTTGTGTTAGCTTCCAACCTGTTTTTGCTTTTTCGGTATCCACCATCTTTTTTACATCGTTCAGTAATTTTTTTGCATCATAAATAATTCCGTCTTTGATAGTGTACTTTACTCCGCCTTTTCTAATCACTTCATTTTTTTCATTCATGTAAATGGCCCCGGTGCCATAGAGGTATTGCAAATTTTCCAATGGATTGGCATCCACTATCACAATATCAGCCAGCTTACCAGTTTCCACTGTTCCTATTTCTTTATCCATTCCCAAAGCTTGTGCACCATTTAATGTTGCGGAACGTATTACTTCCAGCGGATGAAAACCAGCTTCTCTTAACAATTCCAACTCCCTCACATAGCCAAAACCATAGGTCTGGTAAATAAATCCATTATCCGATCCGGCCGTAACTCTTCCACCCCGGTTTTTATATTCATTGATAAATGTCATCCAAAGCCGGTAATTTTCCTTCCATAGAACTTCCTGTTCTGTTCCCCAATTAAACCAATAGGAGCCATGCGACTCACGGCTTGGCTCATAAAATTTCCACAGGGATGGCAGTGTATAGATCTCATGCCACTCGGCACGGCGGGCCCGCTGCAGATCCCTGTTGGCATCATAAATATTAAATGTAGGATCGAGAGTGAAATCGAGTGCCAGTAATTCATTCATCACTTTGTTCCAATGCTCACTGTAGGGCGGCGCCGCCTGCTTCCATAACTTTCCTGCTTCTTCAAACCGGTGTTGCTCATTGGAATAATTATAGTCCAATGGATATTGTTGAACTGTTTTATCTGTGAATAATGCTTCAGGCAACCCGTACCAATGTTCCATAGATGTTAATCCTGCTTTGGCACTGTTCAGCACATTCCAACGGGCTACCGACATCTGCGCATGATGACAACAGGAACGAAGTCCCAGTTTTTTATTTTCACTGATAGCTGCTTCCATCACCTCCGGAGCTGCTCCAAAAAATTTGACGCCATCAGCGCCTTTTTTTGCATTATCCCGTACCCATTCTCTTGCCTGCTCCGGGGTTACTATGGGTTCTTTTGCTCCTGCACCAAAAGCTGTATAGGCTAACAACCGGGGAGCAGTAATTTTATTTTCAGCACTTAGTTTTTTTTCATCCAGCGTCCAATCTAATCCATTCCCTGCCGAAGGATCCCGAACGGTAGTGATGCCATGTGCCATCCATAATTTAAAAACATATTCTGCCGGAGTACCTTGAGCTTTACCACCGATGTGTCCATGCATATCAATAAAACCAGGGAGTGCGTACATTCCTGTACAATCCAATTCTTTACCACCCTCTTTTAACTTCGGGCGATTTTTGCTGAAAGGCATTCCGGGACTACCTGCACTTGCAACTTGTACAATCCTGTTTTTTTCAATCACAATATCCATGGGGCCAATTGGCGGCGCCCCATTTCCATTTATTAAAGTAACCCCACGAATAATGAGCTGGGTGTAAGGACCATCTCCATCTTTCACTTCCGGTGCTTTTTGAATCTGCGAATAGCAAAGACCAGGAAGTGTGAGTATCAGTAACCAAATAAACTTTTTCATACAGCAGTGTTTGCTGCAAAAGTTACAGAAAAGGATGGAATTTACAAGAAAGTCCTCTCCCCTTCCGTGGTGTTTCTAAAGCATAACCGGGCCGCTGTTTGATGCCGCACCAAAACAGTAAACATAAATGCTGTATTTTCACACTGCAAAGTTTTAAGTTATGAAAGCGCTGTTTTTATTCTTATTTGTTTGGATGAGTTGCGCTCCCTTGTTTGCGCAAAACAAAACCTCCGTAACCGTAAAAGCGGGCAGTAAAATCAGTGATGTTTTTACTGCCCCAGATATATTCTATTATCCCGAATTCATAAAAGGCAGGGTTTACTTTAAGGACGGTACTACGTCATCGGGTAAACTGAACTACAGCCTGCTGGTAGATCAAATACAGTTTATTGATCCAAAAGGGGATACCCTTTCCCTGGCCAATCAAACAACTATCCAGGTTATTTGCATTGAAGAGGACAGCTTTTTTTACGACAAAGGATACCTGCGACTGGTCGTGGGCAATAGGCTTCTGAAACTGGCCGAGAAAAAAATATGGGAAGTGGTAGAAACTCAAAGGATGGGTGCTTTCAATACGCCTACCAGTACTGCCTCCATCAATTCCCAGGCTTTTTATAACGTAAACGGAACTACTTATAATTTAGTCTTAAATGAAGAGCTCGTGCTAAGGAAAGTAACACTGTATTACTTTTTAGATAGCAACAACCGCATGGTACCAGCGGGAAAAAAGAACTTGCTGAAACTTTTTCCTAAAGAGCAACGCCGTATTGAAACCTACCTAAAAGACAACGCAGTTGATTTTACCAATAGAAATGATCTTGAAAAAATAGTTCAGTTCATAGGGCTTCTGTAAAGTAATGTTGAGTAATTGATGTTTTTGATTACTGCACAAAAAATGCTCCGCCATGGTTGGAGTCTTTACGAACCATATGCTTTTCTATAAAAGTTCAGCAGAAGTAGAAAAGGCATTACCAAAAAGAAAAACAGCTATCTCTTAATTCTCATAAAATTTTTATTGCTGGAGTAATTCAACAATAGTTTGCCCACCTAAAAACGCCATAAACAACACCACTAAAAGCCCGAGTGCGGTCAACCAAACAGGATGCCGGTAGGTTTTAATGATCGCTTTGTTGTAAGCTGCTAATAACATCACGCCTAAAGACACCGGCAAAATCATACCATTGAGTGCACCCACAAACACGAGTGTTTTAACGGGTTTCCCGATAAGTATAAAGATTGCTGTAGAAACCAGGATAAATACAATGATGATGCTACGCTGGTGGGCCAATATCCAGGGGTGAAAAGATTTTATAAAAGAAACAGAAGTATAGGCAGAACCAATCACAGATGTGATGGCGGCGCACCACATCAC
>JANPJW010000296.1:0-16545 GCA_031425715.1 Chitinophagaceae bacterium
GGGAAAGATTGTAAAGCAATAAAGGAGGAGCCACATCAATAATAAGAACTGTGTTGTTGTAATTGATTTTCTTCGTTTGCCTTGTGTGAAATAAAACCTGGGATCGATAACTACCCGCATTCAGCATTAGAAAAACAACAAGATGATTAAGAAATTATTGATGCTGCCTTTGATAATTTTTATAGGTTTTTCTTCCTGTAAAAAAAAGGGGAGTGATGGACCGGTTACTCCACCACCACCTCCGCCACCACCGGCAAATACTTTCACAAACCCTGTGCTTGCGTCCGGTCCCGACCCCTGGATTGTGAAACAGGGAACGAGTTACTATTACACCCATACGCTGGGTAACCGCATCGCCATTTGGAAGACTTCTAAAGTAACCGAATTGCGGGCGGCTACACCGGTAACAATATTTACCGCACCTCCTACAGGACCCAACTCTCAAAATGTTTGGGCACCGGAACTGCATTTTATCAACAACAAATGGTATGCTTATTACACCGCAGGTTCGTCCCCGGATTTAAACACCCAACGCAGTTTTGTGTTGGAAAATGCCAGTGCCGACCCGCAAACAGGCACCTGGGTAGACAAGGGGAAAATATATGATCCCGCTGCAGATTTTTTTGCCATAGACGGAACTGTGCTCACCCATAATGGCAATAATTACTTTTTATGGAGTGGGGAAGTTTCGGCAACAGACCGCACGCAGCGCATCTACATAGCACGCATGAGTGATCCGTGGACGCTGGCTACAGCACGCTCTGTGATCTCATCTCCACAGTTTCCGTGGGAGTCTTTTGGAGCGCCGCCGGCGGTAAACGAAGGTCCGGAAATATTAAAAAATGCGGCAGGGAAAGTATTCCTGATATTTTCAGCGAGTGGGTGCTGGACGGACGATTACGCCCTTGGCATGATGACCTTGCGTGATGGTGGCGACCCGATGGTTGCAGCGGACTGGACAAAAACGACCAGCCCCGTTTTCTCTAAAAATCCCGCAGCTTCCGTTTTTGGGCCAGGGCATAATTCTTTTTTTAAATCGATGGATGGTACAGAAGATTGGATATTATACCATGCTAATCCATCTGCTGGTTTGGGATGTGGAAACAACCGCAGCCCACGCATACAAAAATTTACATGGAATGGAGATGGTACTCCCAATTTTGGTGTGCCGGTGAGTACGAGTACCGCTCTCGTAAAGCCAGCAGGGGAATGATTTATCAATTTGAAATTAGTTGATTGGTTGATTTGAGAATTAGTTCATTAAGCCATATGTGTAAAATAACAGTTACCTATCTTTTAAGTCTGGCATTAACGCTGGTAGTGGCTATGGCCTCAGGGCAGGATCAGTTTACCAACCCACTGAGATCTTCCGGTGCCGACCCATGGATCATTGAAAAAGATGGGTATTATTATTTTATGCATACCACCGGTAAAAACCTGGTGCTCTACAAAACAAAAGACTTCGCCGGTTGGCAGGCTGCTCAGCCAACAATAGTTTGGCAGCCACCTGCAGGCAAAGGATATTCCAAAGATATCTGGGCTCCCGAACTGCATTTTATAAAAGGTAACTGGTACATCTATTTTGCTGCAGATGATGGCAAGAATGAAACGCATCGGATTTATGTGCTGGAAAATAAATCTAAAGACCCCTTGCAGGGCGGATGGAAACTGAAAGGGCAGGTAACAGATGATACTAATAAATGGGCCATTGATGCAACTGTTTATCAACACCGAACCAAATGGTACATGGCCTGGAGTGGATGGGAGGGAGAGGTAAATGGCCGGCAGGATATTTACATAGCCCGCATGAAAAACCCCTGGACCATCAAAGGTAAAAGAGTAAAAATTTCTAGCCCCACTTTAGACTGGGAAACACATGGCAATTTAAACGACCCGTTGAATCCTCCGCATGTATCAGTGAACGAAGGACCACAGTTCTTAAGCAACAAGCAGCATCTGTTTATCGTGTATTCTGCCAGCGGCTGCTGGACCGAACATTACGGTTTAGGTTTACTAACGTTTACGGGCAATGGAAATTTACTGGATGCTGCTGCATGGAAAAAGACACCCACACCTGTTTTTAGCACATCCCTCAAAGACAGTGTGTTTGCACCCGGACACAATTCGTTTTTTAAATCGCCGGATGCAAAAGAAGATTGGATACTGTACCATGCAAACCCAAGACCCGGAATGGGTTGCGGCAGCGGCCGATCGCCAAGAGCACAAAAATTTAACTGGAATGCAGATGGCTCACCCAATTTTGGGACACCGGTAAAGAGCGGTCTTGCCTTACCGGTACCATCGGGCCCCGCAGAAAATTTATAAAATTATCAAACTCATTGTTATGCAAGTAAAATATGCCTTCCTCTTTCTATTGTTTCTTTCCCTCGTTGCTACAGACAATTTTGCGCAAAAGAAAAAAAATGCAGCAAGTGTTGTTGCTCCAACTCCAGGCGTAAAATGGACAGCCAGCAAAGCAGCGGAATGGTACAGCAAACTGCCATGGATTTCTGGCGCCAATTACCTGCCCTCAACGGCCATTAACCAATTAGAAATGTGGCAGGCAGAAACCTTTGACACAGCCACCATCGCCAAGGAATTTGGTTGGGCAAAAAATATTGGCTTCAATACCATGAGGGTTTACCTGCACAGCCTGGCCTGGAAGCAGGATGCAACTGGTTTTAAAAACCGCATGAACCAATACCTGGCCATTGCCCAAAGAAATGGTATCAAAACAATTTTTGTTTTTTTTGATGATTGCTGGAACCCAACAGCAGCGCCAGGAAAACAGCCAGTACCCAAACCGGGCATTCACAATTCTGGTTGGGTGCAAGACCCCGGCCAACAGGCATCTGCAGACAGTAGTAATTTTCCCTTCCTGGAAAGTTACGTGACAGATGTTCTTAAAACATTTTCCAAAGACACCCGCATACTTTTATGGGATTTGTACAATGAGCCGGGCAATTCTGGTAAGAGAGATTCTTCCGCCGCCTTGCTTACTAAAGTATTTGAATGGGCAAGAAAAGTAAATCCTGATCAGCCGGTGAGCGCAGGCTTATGGGCATGGGACTTTGAAAAGCTCAACGAAATTCAGCTCAGTAATTCGGATGTATTGACTTACCATAATTATGAAGATGCACAATGGCACCGGCGTACCATAGAGTTGTTGAAAGCAAGTGGCCGCCCCATGATTTGCACGGAGTATATGGCCCGCACAAGAAACAGCCGCTTCTCTACCATTATGCCGATGTTAAAGGAAAAAAATATTGGCGCCATCAACTGGGGTTTTGTGGCAGGCAAATCAAATACGATTTACGCCTGGGATACGCCCATGCCCACGGGTGCACAACCCCTGGAGTGGTTCCATGATATTTATTTTCCCAGCGGTGTGGCATACCGGCAGGATGAGGTGAATCTGATAAAAAAATTAAACGAAGAAAAGCAACCTTGATCGGTATAAGATAAAACCCTTAAAACCTTTATATGCAAAAAATCAACCTCGTCATTGTGCTCTCTATGGTTATTTCATTTGTTGTTTCCTGCGATAGCAAGCAAACTGAAACCAATGAAACAACGGGAACAGATACAATCACCCAATCTGTTTCGCTACCAGCCCGCAGCGGTTTTACAGATACCATCGATGGCAAGCCAACAGATTTATACCTGTTAAAAAACAGCGCCGGTCTCAGCCTTGCTATTACCAATTATGGCGGTCGGTTTGTGGGTTTACTGGTACCTGATAAAAATGGTAAACTGATTGACGTTGTAGTTGGTTTTAAAACCCTGCGGGAATATGTGAATGCTACTGAGCCGTATTTTGGTGCAACTATTGGCCGTGTGGGCAACCGTATTGCCAAAGGCAAATTTTCTATCGACGGTAAGGAATACACGCTGTTTGCCAATAATGGACCCAATACCTTGCATGGCGGTAAAAAAGGTTTTCAGCATGTGGTATGGGATGCGCAACAGCCCAACGATTCTACCTTGGTTTTATCTTATTTATCTAAAGATGGGGAAGAGGGTTTCCCCGGCAACCTGGATGTAAAGGTTACATATGGCCTCAACCAGCGCAACGAAGTAACCATGAATTATGAAGCTAGCACAGATAAGAAGACGGTTGTAAATTTAACCAACCATGCATTCTTTAATTTGAACGGCGAGGGAAGTGGCACTATCAACGATCATCTGCTGCAGATAAATGCAGACGGTTATACGCCTGTAGATGCAACTCTTATCCCCACCGGGAAAATAGAGCCTGTTGCAGGCACTCCGTTTGATTTTACCAAACCCATAAGCATCGGTTCCCGGTTAGATACGCTTGCAAACGAGCAGTTGCGTTATGGCAAGGGCTACGATCATAATTTTGTTTTGCGCAGCAATGCCGCAGCTGGCTTGCAGCCTGCAGCCAGCATCGTGGGTAATCTTTCTGGTATTGTGATGGAAATAGAGACCGTAGAGCCAGGCCTTCAGTTTTATGGTGGTAATTTTATGCAATCAAAAAACACTTTCAAATCGGGGAGCAAAGATGATTTCCGCACGGCTTTCTGCCTGGAAACACAGCACTTCCCAGATGCGCCTAATGAGCAATCTTTTCCAAGCATAATCTTAGAGCCTGGCAAACGCTACCTCAGTTCGTCGGTATACAAGTTTTCGGTGCAACAATAAACTTTACATACTTTTAAAAAATTGATTGCTCATTTTTAAAATTGGTTATGCTAAAGACAACTGACATCATTGTATTTCTCATTTATTTTATTTTAGTTTCTTCGTACGGGATATGGATTTACAGAAGAAAGAAAAAAATTAAGGAAACCTCTACCGATTTCTTTCTTGCCGAGGGATCGCTTACCTGGTGGGCCATTGGTGCATCACTCATTGCTTCCAACATTTCTGCAGAGCAGTTTATTGGTATGAGCGGGAGCGGCTTTAAACTCGGGCTGGCCATTGCCGCATACGAGTGGCTGGCCGCAGCGTCTCTCATTATTGTGGCGGTATTCTTTATGCCCATCTATTTGAAGAACAGAATTTTTACCATGCCGCAGTTTTTAAAAACCCGGTACAACGAAACCGTTGCGCTTATCATGGCAATTTTTTGGCTGTTCTTATACATCACCGTAAACCTTACTTCCATTTTATACCTCGGCACTTTGGCCATCAATAATTTAACGGGTGGCAATCATTTTCATTTGATTATGATTGCCATTGCGTTGTTTGCACTTGTCATTACTTTGGGCGGTATGAAGGTGATAGGTTATACGGATGTGATACAAGTAGTAGTACTGGTAATTGGGGGATTGGTTACCAGTTATATTGCCTTGAAATTAGTATCGCAACAATTTGGTTATGGCAGCGATATCCTGGCTGGCTTTAATACGCTACTGGAAAAAGCACCCGAACATTTTACCATGATATTCGATAAACCCGGTCCGGGCGCTACCAAGGAGCAGGTATCTAATTATGTAGACCTTCCGGGTATTTCTATGTTGATTGCTGGTATGTGGATAGCCAATTTAAATTACTGGGGGTGCAACCAGTACATTACCCAAAGAGCGCTGGGCGCCGATTTAAAAACTGCCAGGACAGGGATACTTTTTGCAGGATTCTTAAAACTGATGATGCCGCTTATTGTGGTATTGCCCGGCATAGCTGCTTATGTATTGTATAAAAATGGTGGCTTGCAAACTGAGATGCTTACCAACGGTGAGTTTAGAAATGATAATGCGTACTCTGCCATCCTGGGCTTTTTACCTACCGGTCTCAAAGGCTTGTCTATGGCGGCACTCACGGCGGCAATTGTTGCCTCGCTGGCGGGTAAAGCAAACAGTATCTCTACCATTTACACGTTGGATATTTACAAGAAATATGTAAAGAAAGATGCAGAAGACAAACAGTTGGTTTGGATGGGAAGGGTAACGGTATTCGTGGCCTTGCTTTTAGCCATTATTGTAAACTGGAAAGATTCGCTGGGCATAGGGGGCGAGGGCGGTTTCATCTTCATACAAAAATATACCGGCTATATTTCGCCCGCAATCTTTGCGGTATTTCTTCTAGGATTTTTCTGGAAAAAGACAACTTCTAAAGCAGCCATGGTTGGCATCATTGGCGGTTTGCTGCTGATGGTTTTGTTTGACAAAATCCTGCCCGGATATTTCCCCGAAACATTTCTTTACACGGCCTACCTCAATGCCGGCGGTGTATATGAGATTCCTTTTTTGATTAGCATGGGCTGGGTATTTTTCTTTACGGTATTGTTGATGGTTATCATCAGTTTGCTCGATAAAAAAGGACGTGAAAAAGTGAATGGCCTTGAAGTAGACCCCTCTATGTTTAAGGTAACCCCCGGGGTTTTAACTATGATCGTGGTAATCATCGGAATCATACTGGCACTGTATATCCGTTTTTGGTAACTGGGTATCGTTGAATAGAAAGGGCTATGTATCTCCAGGTTTTTACCAATGCTATAATGGCGTTATTATAAAAGTATAAATTATTGAAGATGCGTGGTGCTATTTATTTAGGGATATTGTTGTTGATGATGGGTAAGGGTATGGCGCAGCGCCTGGTATTGCCCGGCGATAACCCGGATCCTTCAGTTGTAAAAATAGGAGATAATTATTGGGCGAGTGCTACTACTTCTAACTGGATGCCTGCATTCCCTCTTTTTAAATCAAACGATTTGAAAACCTGGCAAACGGTTGGGCATATTTTCAAGGTACTGCCCACCTGGGCCGATTATTATTTTTGGGCACCGGAGATTAGTTATGATAACGGTAAAGTCTACGTGTATTATTCAGCCCATAAAAAAAATGGCAACTTGTGTGTAGGCATTGCATCTGCTGATAAACCCGAAGGCCCATACAAAGACCACGGACCACTGATATGTGAAGAGGCCGGTTCTATAGATGCGTTTCCTATGAGGGATGAAGCAGGTAAGCTTCACCTGGTGTGGAAAGAAGATGGCAACAGTGTGGGTAAACCTACACCCATTTGGATACAGGAATTAAATGAGGAGCGCACCGCAGTGTTAGGACAAAAAAAATTATTGTTTCGCAACGATGCACCCTGGGAAGGTAACCTGGTAGAAGGCGTTTCTATGATGCGGCATGGTAATTACCTTTACGCATTTTATGCAGCCGCAGGATGCTGTGGCAGGGGTTGCGATTACCAGTCTGGCATTGCCCGCTCTAAAACCCTGGCGGGGCCCTGGGAAAAATACGCCAACAATCCCGTGCTGGTAAACGAGGGGCAGTGGACCTGCCCGGGGCATGGTACCCCCGTGCAAAAAGATGGAAAGTTTTATTTTCTCTACCATGCTTACGATAGCTCGGGCACTGTGTACACAGGCCGCCAGGGTATTTTAAAAGAATTTGTTTTTACAGGTGATGACTGGATAAAATTTGTAGACGAAACCAATACCCTTGTACCGGCTCCGTATACAGTAAGTGATAAGTTTAACGGAACTGCTCTACACAACGATTGGCAATGGAGTGTATTTAATGCTGCGAAACATAGGGTAGAAAAAGGAGAGTTGTCGCTCACAGCATTGCCCGGGTCCGCCTCATTTGTGGCCCGAAAAGCAAGTTTTACCAATTACACCGTTGGCGTGAAAGTGCTTCGAAAAAAGTCTGGCGCAGCTGCAGGGATATCCCTGGTGGGCGACGATAAGAATCTTGTGGCCGCTTACATTTACAACGATAGCGTACTGCTCGTTCAAACGAAGGAAGGCAGGGATTCGTTGTTGCTTGTAAACAATTTTGCTCCCAGTAAAAATGCATATTTAAGGATGCAGATAACAAATGGGAAGGACGTAAAATTTTATTATGGAAACAACAAGCGCAGCTTAAAACTAATGAACCCACAACCCGTTGATGCAGCATATTTGCCGCCATGGGATCGTGCCCTGAGGGTAGCTTTGATAACAAAAGCAGGCGAGGGAAAAGCTGTGTTTGATTGTTTTGAGATGAAGGACGACAGCAGATAACCCGATATAAACAATAGACAATTGACCAGCCAGGAGACTTTCGTATTTTATGGAAGTTGCCCTTAGCCTTTGGTAGATGCCTTTCTTTCGTTCCAATTCTTCTATACTATTTTAACTAACCTACCTTGTATATTAACTGTACCTTGTGGTAGAAAGAACCGAGCATTTCTTATAAACTTTCTACCTGGGTTTTACCTTGCCCGAGACTAATCTAGCGGGTTTCAACTTTCTCAAGCGAACGCTACCTTTCTTGCGCCAGCGGTAAGATCGTCTTAGACAATGGATAAAATTGCGGAGTCATTTTAAATTTCTCATTTTGTAAATGCAGCAAAACCTAATCATTCAATGAACATCAAACAGTCGAGGTATAGCCTTGTATCTGCATTCTACCTAACTTTTATTGCAGGGTCATTCTGCATCAGAACTATTTTGTTGGCGTGGAGTGCACCCAAGGCTGGCATAGGCATCCTGGGGTTGTTTAAAATTTACAGCCTCGGTATTTTATACGACGTAATTGTGGCCTCCTGCTTTATGGTACTGTATTCATTGTACCTGCTGGTGATTCCTGAGCGCATGAATCGCTCACTCGCTAATAAAATAGTAACCTTATTTTTTTATCCGCTCACCATGCTCATTGTGTTGTTCTCCTTCCTTGCTGAAATTACCTTTTGGCAGGAATTTGAAAGTCGTTTCAATTTTATTGCCGTGGATTACCTCGTTTACACCTATGAAGTAATTCATAACATCAATGAGTCTTATCCTATTCCTTTGTTGGTTGGCGGTATGCTGGCTGTGTTAAGTGGTATTCTCTGGATCATGAAGAAGCGGTCAGTTTTTAGAAATAGCTTTCACTCCACAACGCCTTTTAAACAGCGCCTGTTATACACCGGCCTGGTATTTCTAACTGCTTTTGGCGGACTTGCTTTATTGAACAACGACTTGGCAGAGAGGGGAAACAACAGGTACAGCAATGAATTGAGTAAGGCAGGTATTTTTTCTTTTTTTGCAGCATTCAAAAACAATGAACTTAACTACGATCAGTTTTACAAAGTGCTGCCAACTGACATGGCTTTTAGTATCATGAGGAGGGAGCTGGGGGAGGAGAACACAAGTTTTAGTAATAAAAGCTCAACTTCAGTAGATCGTTTTATCAAAGACAGTGGTGCTTTGCAACAGCCCAATGTGATCATGGTAACCATAGAAAGCCTGAGCGCCGATTTCCTGGGGGCTTTCGGCAATAAGGATAGTTTGACACCGGTGCTGGACGCTCTTGCGGCATCTGGTACATCCTTTACAAATATGTATGCTACGGGCACCCGAACCGTACGGGGTATGGAAGCTTTATCGCTTGCTGTGCCACCCACCCCAGGTAGTAGTATTGTGCGCAGGCCAGGTAACAACGACCTCACCACCATTGGAAATATTTTTAACCATGCGGGTTACGAAACAAGTTTCCTCTACGGCGGGGATGGATACTTCGATAATATGAATCAATACTTTGGTAGCAATGGTTACAGCATCATAGACAGAGGCCGCAACCTGCCGGAAGCAGAGAGTTATGATGCTAAAAGAATACACATCCCCAACAGTAAGGTGAATTTTGAAAATGCATGGGGCATTTGTGATGGGGATCTTTATGATGCGGTCATTGGGAATGCGGACAGCCTCTATTCGTTACACAAACTGTTCTACGATTTTGTAATGACCACTTCCAACCACCGGCCATTTACGTTTCCTGCCAACAAAATAAACTTGCCGCCGGGCACCAGGAATGCTGCAGTGCGTTATACCGATTATGCCATTGGAGCATTTTTAAAAAAGGCATCCGCCCGACCCTGGTACAACAATACAGTTTTCATTTTTGTAGCAGACCATTGTGCCAGCAGCGCTGGTAAAAACGAAATAGATATTTCCAAATATCATATTCCCTGCATCATCTTCAGGCCAAACGCTAAGGGGGGAAAGAAGATAGAGGAGACCTGTTCTCAAATTGATCTTTACCCTACTCTATTCGCCATGCTACACTGGAGGTACGAGAGCAATCTTTATGGAACCAATGTGCTGGACCCTCATTACAAGAGCAGGATACTTTTAGGTACCTATCAAAAACTGGCTTACATGACCCACGACAGCCTTGTGGTGCTGAGCCCGCAACAGAAAGTAGAGACCTACTTATACAACAGCCTGGCAAATACTCAAACAGCATCCGATTTAGGTGTTGAGGTAATTGAGAAGGCAATTGCATCTTATCAAACTGCTTATTATTTATTTAAACATGATGAGTTAAAACAGCACCAGTAACCTTCGTTATTGTAAAGTGTGCTTCCCTTTCATGTATTCAATCGTTTCAATTTTACCCGTTTTTCAAATGTGAATCTTTTACTAAAGCCGAAACGTCGTTAAACGATCGGTCGTAGTTGCATTCTTATGCTTTGTAGAAAACTATTTTAAACCATAAGAACTATTCCAATGAAAAAATTATTCACTTATCTCATGCTTCTTTCCTTTGGCAGTGCTGTGCTGGCCAGTTGCGGTGCAGGCAGAAATGCCAACAAGGGCATCCTGGGAGGCACCAATGTGGGCGGTACCGTTGTAAAAACAGTAGCCACCGTAGTGGGCCTCATCCTGCTTTCTAAACTTTTAAAATCTGTACTCAACACCGTGGGAGGTAGTACAGCATTTGCCAGCTTATCGCAAAACCCAGGGTTTACAACAAGTTTTGGCGAGGATACAAAGCTCAGTTCGTTTGCACAAAACGATCTAATGAAAATAGCCTTGCAGGTGTTGGTGGCAGAAAAATATAAAATTCCACTCACAACGGTGGTGAACAATTACAGCAGTTTGAATACCGCCGGCGACCTTGCAACCTTCATCGGAAAAAATGCAGATGCTAAAATATTAGAGGGGATCAAATAAGGAATACCCCATCATTGTAGGTGACATTTCTATGCATTGAGGAAATAAAAAAGGTCTCATAACAGCAATGTTATGAGACCTTTTTTATTCAGGCAGCAAGAGATGCACATGTTAATATGGCGATGAATGCAAAACGTGCTGCCCGCAAAACCTTGTCAATTATTTAGGTAAAACCACGGAGTCTATCACATGGATTATTCCGTTGCTGCCTTTTAAATCTGTAGCTGTTACGGTTGCCTTTCCACCGTTTTCGTCTGTAAGCACTACTTTGCCATTTTCAATAGCAGCCGTAAGTTTGCCGCCCGCTACTGTAGTCAATACCAGTTTGCCTTTACCTTTTTGGATGGCTGCTACAACAGCTGCTGCATCAAAACTGCCTGCTACCACGTGGTAAGTCAATACACCTGCAAGGGCTGCTTTGTTCTCTGCCTTTAAAAGTGTTTCTACTGTGCCGGCAGGTAGTTTTGCAAAGGCCTCATTGGTAGGAGCAAACACGGTAAAAGGACCTTTGCTTTTCAGCGTTCCTACGAGGTCAGCTGCTTTTACTGCCGCTACCAATGTTGTGTGTGCCTCAGAGCTCACGGCCACATCAACGATATCTTTTTCTGTTTGTGCCATTGCATTTACCGAGAATAAGGATACCGCTAAAAGAATCAGGTTGAATTTAATTGATTTCATTTTTGGTTGATTTTTAAAGTGAATAAAAAAAGTTTATAGTCTGGTCAAAGCGTTACCATGGGCACTTACGGAGATTTTTTCTCCTGCACATGGCTCTTTGAAGGCGAATATTAATTTTAGTTGCGAGCTGCTTCCAGCAAAGAATCTTCTACTCTTTGTTTAAGTCTCTAACTCCCATAGTTAAACATAATAGTTTTTAGAAAGTTTAGGATTTGGAGGAAATACCTTGTCTTTTAAGACTTTCACTGTCCGTTCAAGGTAGTTGATGTAGGCTCTACCTGCTTGTTTTTACATCAATAATTAAAGGAAAAAAGGGGCATACCCTCTAAGCAGGAAGTTATTGAAATCCCTTACTGCTGCTGGATTTTCAGCGTGCCAGCGTTGCCAGCCATGCGATTGTATGGAGGAAGAAATGAAAGCTTGTAGAAAACTACCAACAGAGGATTGTCGCTTAAAAAAATCGCTCCGGCCAATGCTGGAGCGATCTTGTTTTAACAGTTTATTATAAACTCGTAGAGGCCAGCGTTAAGCTGCTTCAAATGCCAGCGTGAATACGGTGCCTTCTCCCACCACACTTGCTGCCTTGATAAAGCCTCCATGATTTTCCATAATTTTTTTCACAATGGCAAGGCCGATGCCGGTGCCTTCGTATAGTCTTCCGTTTAACCGTTGGAAGAGGCCAAAAATGCTTTCCTGGTATTCTGGTTCGAAACCTATACCGTTGTCTTTAACTTGAATAAGCACATATTTCTTTTGCTTTTCGTACGGGAATTCCTTTGCCAATTCTGTTGTTACAGGCACACTATTGATGATCACTTCCGGCACCGGCTTATCATTAAACTTGAGCGCATTGCTGATAAGATTTTGAAATACCTGGTGTATCTGGCCGGGTATAGCGTTTGCCTCCGGCAGGTCACCTATGCGGACTACAGCATTTTTTTCTTTGATAATTATTTCCAGGTCATCTGTAATGTTCCTGATGAGGGGAGTTAATTTCACTTTGGAATGCATCGGGTGTGTATTAGAGAGTTTGGACAATTTGAGTACATCCTCTATCAGTTTTTGCATACGATCCGACGCAGACAACATTTTGTGCAGGTAGCCACTTTCTACAGGGTTGAGCTTGTCTTCCAGTTTGGCCTCCAGTAATTTTCCAAACGCCTGGATCTTTCTCAAAGGCTCCTTTAAATCGTGGGATGCTACGGAAGCAAACTGCATCAAATCCATATTTGATTTTTCCAGTTGCTCATTGGTGTCGCTCAGCAGCCGGGTGGTTTTTTTCAATTCTTCATAACTGTCGGCCAGCATTTCTCCCGATTTCTTTTTCTCGGTGATATCTGTATGCGTCACCACAATGCCATCTAATAATTTTACCATCGTGGTATCCACCCAGGTCTTGCTATGCGGTAAGTAAGATTCTACTTTTCTTACAGCATTTTTTTCAACAACTTCCCTTGCCATCTGCATCCATCCGTCTGGCAATGGTTTGATCGTTTCTGTCCATTTTTTGCCTGGCAGTTTAGTAGCCTTTACGCCAAACATTTTTTCGTAAGAGGTATTTAAAGTAAGGTATTCGAAGTCTGCAATTTCATTGGTTCCCTTTTCCCTGATAGCTTTCATTGCACTGATGCCATTGGTAGTGCTGTTAAAGACTGCTTCTACAATACCCGACAATTTTTTAGATTCGGTAACATCTATAAAGTTGATTACGGCGCCCTGCGGCGACTCGTCTCTTTTTACATAAGCATTGATGCGCATCAGGAAAATGCTGCCGTTGTTCAGCACTATTTCTTTTTCTAGCATTACGCCGCTCTGCATCACTTCTCTCAGGTCGGCCAGTAGGTCGTAGTCTTTTATGTTGGTGGTAATGTCTGCAATGGAGCGACTCACATCTGTGCCAATAATATTGATGACATCACTGATGCCGGGGCTGAATTTACGGATGATAAAATTTTGGTCGATGAAAATTTGCCCGATGTTAGAGTTCTTAAAATAATTATCTAAATCATCATTCAGCTCCAGGAGTTCTTTTATTTTATTTTGATGTTCTGCACTTACGGTATGTAGCTCCTCATTTAAAGATTGCAGTTCCTCGTTGGTACTTTGTAACTCCTCGTTGGTTGAAATCATTTCTTCGTTGGTACTTTGCATTTCTTCGTTGGTACTTTCCAGTTCTTCTATCACCGCCTGCAAACTTTCTCTTGTGTGAAAGAGTTCTTTCTCCAACTCTTCAATACGTTCCGAAGATGAAATGGTATGATCTGTAACCGTTTTTTCAGTCCATGAGTCTGTCATATGTTCTTCCAGGATGATGAAAAGAAAAGGCTGCAGATAGGCTGTGTTTTGCAGGTAGGGTTTCACTATAAGATTGATAAAGCGCTTTCCCTTATTGTCGTGTACGGCCAAATGCCTGATCACTACTTTTTCGTTTGTAGCCACGGTTTTGCGCAAACCCACGCCCAGGGCAATGGAGAGGTCGCCGGGCACCAGCTTAAGCAGGTTAAAATTGAAATGCACTTCGGGAAACTGAAGAAATGCTTTGAAATTTCCGGTGGCTTGTTTCACATTGAAGTCTCTGTCTACCAGTATGCCGGCAATCTCCCGCTCTGCTGTTAGGGTATCTCTGAAAATATCGCCCATGTTCGTAAGTACCTTCTTGGGTTGTTGCGAGGCAACGGGTTTATACACCCGGTTTTCCAGTGGCGAAAGAAAATTTTCTTTGTCAATCACATCAGATTTGGTGGAGCAGCGAAAAATTTTCCACTTTCGGCTGATCTCTTCCATGGCTGGTGCCAGGATACCTGCATTCTCGCTGGGCCCCAAAAAAAGGTAAGACCCAACATTCAGCGCAAAATAAAATTTGTTCAAAATCTTACCCTGTAAAATAATATCCAGGTAGATCAACATATTGCGACAAGTGATGAGGTCTAATTTACTAAAAGGGGGATCTTTTAAAATGTTGTGGCTGGCAAACACTACCATTTTCCTGATAACTGGCGCTACCGTGTAGGAGTGCTCATCCTTGATGAAATATTTTTGCAGCAGCCCGGCATCTACATCGTTTGAGATAGCAAGCGGGTATACCGCCTTGGAAGCCACACTGAGCGCTTCTGCATCTACATCTGTTGCAAATATTTTTACAGGCACATCCAGCTTATGCGCTACGAGGTATTCCTGAAAAAGCATGGCTAAACTGTAGGCCTCTTCTCCCGTGCTGCAAGCCATGCTCCAGATTTTTATTGGATCTTCCGCTTTTTTATTTGCAAAAATATCTGGTATCACCTGCGTGCGCAGCACCTCAAAAGCTGCTTCATCCCTAAAAAACCTGGTTACGTTAATGAGAAACTCCCGGCTCAATGCTTTTATTTCTTCGACATTATTGTTCACATAAAGACGGTACTCTTCCAGGGAGTGGATGCCAATGGAGGCCATTCTTTTTACCAGGCGCCTGAAAAGGGTGGGGCGTTTGTAATTGCTAAAATCCTGGCCAATCAACGTATCCATGGTGAGCAGGATATCTTTCAGAATAGCCTCATCTTTTTTATTGGAAACTCTGTAAGATTTTGCCAGGAGAGACTCCTTTGTGTACTCAACAATTTCGTCTGGCATCAATTCTGGCGGCAATACAGCGTCTACCAGTCCGGTTGCCAAAGCACTGTTTGGCATACCGTCGAAAGCAGCACTCAGCGGGTCCTGAACAAGCACGTAACCACCCTCCCTTTTAATAGCTTCGAGCCCCTTACTGCCATCAGTGCCGGTGCCCGACAGAATGATGGCGCAAGCCTCCGTTTTTTTGTAGGCAGCAAGACTTTCAAAAAATACATCGATGGCATGATTTGGAAGCCGGTCACGCAATTTTTCTTCTAGTATAAGCTTGCCATCTTTGATAGTAAGCAGTTTTTTACTTGGTATAATATAAATGCAGTTTGGTTGAAGTACACATTTGTCTTCAGCTTCATACACCCGCATCAGGGTGTGTTTCGCCAATAGTTCGCTAAGGAGGCTCTTGTGATCCGGTGATAAATGTTGAATTACAACAAAAGAATTACCAGTATCAGCCGGCATATAATCAAAGAATTCATGCAGTGCCTCAAGGCCTCCGGCAGAAGCTCCAATACCTATTATATGATGTTTTTGATCGGAATTTTTTTTACTGATGTTATTCATGCGATATTCTTTAAACCCACTAATTAAAATTTAATGCCAGCATTGGTTCCGTCATTATAATCGTAAGAAAATTCTTTGGTTCCTACCCGGTATTTATTTGGGCTTTGCTACAATCACACCATACATTTAAAATTTCTTTAGCATTTAGCTTTGTGCAACTGTAGCGGTTATCCGTTGACAGGCGGCGTCCATAAGTTTTAAAAAAATCTGCGCAAAAAATTCTACATTTTCTCTCTCAATTTACCGGGACAAACGTACACTTCATAAGATTTTATTATATGGTTCATATCCTGTAATTAGGAAGAGAGGTAGATTTTTACTGGCAATAATTTCCCTATATTTACCCGGCTAAAACTATATGTCTTTCGAAAAACCCTTTGGTCGCAATTGTCTTTTCATCTTTGTCTTTTTGGCTGGGTCATTGGTCTCGCCTTTAAACCAAAGCCGTAAGTAATATCATTTTTAGGTTGTTTTAGTTTTTAACCCATGTCAGATTCAGATCAAATTCATCTTCAGTTATCGGCGTTTTTTGCTGTTTCTCCCGACCTTGTTTGCATAGCAAACCGGGAGGGATATTTTAAAAAGGTAAATGCGTCTGTGTTAAGAGTGTTGGAGTACACAGAGGCAGAATTGTTTGCCCGGCCCATTGCCACTTTTATTGTGGAAGAAGATAGGGAAGCAACCTTCCTCACCAGGCAAAAGTTGTTACAAGGGGAAACATTGATTAATTTTTCTAACAGGTACACGGCTAAGTCTGGCAAAATCGTTTGGCTGGAGTGGACCTCTATTTATTTTTCAGAAGA
>JANPJW010000297.1:0-1506 GCA_031425715.1 Chitinophagaceae bacterium
AATAAATGCACAACCAATAGGCGCAAAGCTCCTTGACTTTTCCAAATCGGTAGAAATGGGGTGGGAGAAGCCCGCAGAGGTTAATGGTGTGCAGGGGAATTGTTTGAATAATTGTTTGCCAGCATTTGTTTTCCATGGCGACATAGTTGTGTCACTCACTTGTACCGCATGTCGGTGGGCAACTAGTGAGCCCGACAATTTTAAATAGTTCAGGCGAGATTAATTTTTGGCCAGCTTTGTTTTCATTCCATACATGCGGGATCATTATCCCTATAAGAATTGTTCACAATATGACCGAAGCAAATAATCAGTACGAAGTAAAGGTTCGACAACGAGTGCCATATCTTACCCTTTTCTTGTATAGACTTTTTATGTTTTTCGCAGTATGCTCTTTTTTTGCATACCTAATAATGTACCCGGTGAAATATGCGCCTAGTGAGATGGCACTTGCATATTTCCTCCTGTTGCTGCCGGAAGTAGTTCAGAGTTTTATTGCATTTTCAATCATTGGCCTTTTTATTTCTTCCATTTTGTATTTCAATGTTCGACTTTATAAAAGTGCCATGGTAAGTTTTGCTCCCAATGAAATAAGTATCAGAGGAAAGTCTATTAACCTTGTGCTGAAAACATACGATATTAAGAAAGTAACTTTTATGGACGACTCACGTGAGGTTGGCAACCAATTAACGGAAAAGTTCATTGTGTACTTCCAACAAAAGATGGACAAATCAATAAGGATGCGACTGATTCACTATATCCAAGGGGAGGAGTTTATTGGTGAGTTTTTGCGGTACGGGAATTTAAAATATGAATTTCAGAACATAGATTTCAATTTAGACCTGGAAAATGAAATTTGATCCTCGTGACTGTTGGCCTTTTTCAAATTTTTCCCTTTCCATAAATACAGCTCACTATTTTGCAAACGCCAGTCCGGCCAAAGCCAACCTGGGTTAAAAAAAATGTAGAAATGGAATAGGAAAAACCCGCTGAAGATAATGGTGGCAGGGGGAATTGTTTGAGTAAAAGTCCACAAATTTTAAAGGGCTGGCGGCTAATTTAAGAAGATTGTATATTTTGGAGGAGAATTTCAGCAGCTCATAAAATGAATTTTACAATGAAAACTTATATTTTATCTTTCCTTTTTTTAGCCACATTTTCCGCCTCGCAAGCTCAAACAACCGTTCCAGGTTACTACATCACCAAAAATAATGATAGTGTGGTTGCCCAGATTAAGATCCCCCGATCACTCTTTGGGGTAGACTTTTCTAAATTGCTCCTCAAAGTTGAAACGGTGGATAGTGTCGACGGCACTAAAAAATTTAAGCCAAAGGACATCAATGGTTTCGGATTTTTATACGAAGGCAACTATTATCGCTATTTCTCAAAGCCTACCATTACCCAAAACAATTTTAGGTTTCTTCAACCCTTCGTTCTCGGGCCAAAAACGAGTATTTATGTATTTTATACAGCTGATCAAAATGGCAGACCTCTCGGCAGTGTGTACAC
>JANPJW010000298.1:0-2132 GCA_031425715.1 Chitinophagaceae bacterium
TAACACGGTACTGGCGGCACCGCTAAAGGTACTGTGCCCACTGATGTAAGCGGGGAAATTGGGCAGGCCGATGTCAGTTTTAATCCTTGTATCTACCTGCATTGGCCGTGGATTGAAATAAAAATATTTTGCGTCCCAGCAGGCGATACCGGCATCCATCAAACTCATATTAAGCAGCGCCATATTTCTGGCCCATCTTACTTCGCTAAAATTTAAGGTTACAAATTCGTTGGCGGCAATGTAATTCCAATGACCCGGCGGAGTATAAGTACCTACACCATCTGACCAAAATGTTGCAATTCTTTTTTGCTCCCGGGTAAGGTTTTGTTGAATCTGGTATATCTCCTCCGTTTCTTTTTTAAACTTTTCAGAACCGGTACTTGGAGGCGCCGGTGGGCGTATTGCCGTTACCATTGTTAATGAATCGAACAACCAACTTTTTACGTTGCCAAACAAAGGCAGCATACAAGGCCTCGACGGCGCATCGAGACTTCTCCATGGAATTTCTCCTCTTGCCATACAATCTGTTTCCAGCTTGGCCCAAATAGTAGGATTGCCCACAGCAACTCCTGCCCTATCTCCTCTTGCACGGGCAATAAATTTTGATGCTACTAATTTACCCAAGGCTTCCCCAGCCTCTACATCGCTGCGCACATTTGCTCCAGAAATTAGTCTTGCTCTTTTATGCTCCTCTGCTTTTTGGTTGATAAAATCCTGGTCGCCAGGGAAGAGTAATTTTAATAACTCTACAGAAGCGCCCATCACCACTGCATCTTCACTGGGGTAAGATGGCAAAGTAGATTTAGGCAACAACGTTTGTATTTTGTTGTCTACAATAAAAGGAGCCGAACGATTAAATTGGGCCTTGTAAAAATAGCCGGCTACGCAAGCGTCGTACTGAGCTGCGCTTAAGTATGCATAGGCTCTTGAGGCGTAAGGCGGATTTGAAAATGGAAACGTTGGGTATGCCAGTGGGTTGCCCGCATTCGGTATGGGGTATGTTCCATCTGCATTTTGGTAAGGCGGAATATTATGCTTTGCTACCAACTCCCGCATAATTTCATTCCACCGCAACACAGCACCTGCCCCCCAATAATTTACGAGTGCCCGTTCCTGTGGAGTAATATCATTCTGAAAACTTTTTATTTCATTTAATTGCACCACATAATCTGGCGATGTGGTAGCAATAGGTGCATTGCAGGGAAACTCAGCTGCTGACGTTAGTAAAATGGGTTTCCAGGTACCCGCATTGGCATCTGCTTTTGCGGGACTCAGTGCAGGATACAAAAGATTTGTTTCTTCTATATCTTTTGAGCAGGAATTAAACAGTGACAATGCTGCCAGCGTCAGGATGTATAAATATGTTTTTTTCATTGTTGCATTTTTATTTGCTCAAAGCCTTTGATTTGAGCAGTGATGAAATTTTATAATTTGGTGGGTTCCTTTTGCTTTTTGCTAACATCCAGAATGTAAAATATACCGGCACCATAGCTGGTGCTTTGCCCCACATTTTTGCCGGCCACGGTAGTATTTACGTCTGCCACGAAGGAAAGTCCGTTTACAAAGTCAGTATCGTATTTTACATGAACCCCCAATTTGGTAGCATTCATTCTATTGCTTACAAACGGCATATTGTTTTTGGTAATGTCGAAGCCGCCCAGTGTTGTCCATTTATCTGCAATGGCTTCCACTATCCAGGTGCTGCTGCGGTACCCTGCCCTTACATTAAAGTAAGTGGCATCCGGCATTTTTACTTCGTTGGTATAATGCATCTCTGTAGTGTAGTAGGTATTCTTATCCAGGGTTACATTGCCTCTAAAATTATAAGTGCCAGATGCTGTTGCAAACCAGTTCCCAACTTCATAGTCTGCCATCAATCTTACCATAGCCGTTTTACTTTGCAAGCCAATAGAAAGCGGCAATAAATCTGCGCTGTAATTGGACACCGGCGTAGAATAGCCTCCAATCAAAACGCCTTTCAAGTTCCCTTTACCGATAGCCTTTTCTTTGGCTACCCACTTTACAAATAAAGAAAGGTCCTGCAACCCCTGCTGCCCCTTAAAGGTTCCTGCGCTTGCTTCGGTTTTGACGTAAGGCAAACCAAAAAGCAGGTTTAACTTATCAGTTACACC
>JANPJW010000299.1:0-3681 GCA_031425715.1 Chitinophagaceae bacterium
CTTAAACATCATTAAGCCCATATTAGATGCGCTTAACGAAGAAGGCTATACCAAGCCTACCCCCATCCAGGAATCAGCCATACCGCATGTATTGCTGCAAAAAGACTTGTTGGGCTGTGCCCAAACGGGTACCGGTAAAACAGCGGCTTTTGCCATTCCTATGTTACAATTGCTGGCCAAACCAAAAGCGATGGCCAGCAGTGGCGTAAGACCCATTCGTGCACTCATTCTTACACCTACCCGTGAATTGGCGATCCAGATACAGGAAAGCTTCAACGCTTATGGGAGACACTTACGCTTAAAAAATCTCGTGCTTTTTGGTGGCGTAAACCAAGGCCCGCAGGTTGATGCACTCAGAAGAGGTGTAGATGTACTCGTAGCCACACCCGGCCGCCTGTTAGATTTGTGCAGCCAGGGTTTTGTAAGATTGAATGAGATAGAAATTTTTGTATTGGATGAAGCAGATCGTATGTTGGATATGGGTTTTGTGCACGACGTAAAAAGAATCATCACCAAGATACCAGCTAAAAGACAAACGCTTTTCTTTTCTGCTACCATGCCACCCGAAATTCAATCGCTGGCTAATAGCATTTTAAATGAGCCTGTTAAAGTAACGGTTACACCACCCTCTACAACCGCCAATACCATCGAACAGTGGTTGTACTATGTAGAGAAAGATAATAAGAGAGCGTTGTTGGAGCATATTTTAAAAGACCACAATATTGAAACAGCCCTTGTATTTACCCGTACCAAACACGGCGCAGATAAAGTCGTAAAAGACCTTCACAAGATTGGTATCAGTGCGGAAGCAATTCATGGCAATAAGTCGCAGAATGCCCGCCAGCGTGCGCTAAGCAACTTTAAGAACCGTACTACCCGCATTTTGGTAGCAACAGACATTGCTGCCCGTGGTATAGACATCGACGATCTTACGCATGTGATCAACTACGAGATTCCTGAAATTCCTGAAACCTATGTACACCGTATTGGGCGTACCGGCAGGGCAGGTGCCAATGGTATCTCTTTTACTTTTTGCGAAGCAGAAGAAACAGCAGATTTAAGAGATATTCAAAAGCTAATAGGTAAAGCAATTCCTTTACAAGCTCATCACCCTTATCATACTACTTTTACACAAATATTGAGCAGGCCGCCGCAGGGGCAAAACAGGCAACAGCGCCCGCAACGCAGTGGTCAAGGGCACTCACAGGCAGGCAATCGTAAGCCACAACCCAGGCATTCCGGCGCTGGTGGAGATAGAAAAAAAGTGGGAAGAAGAGAGTTCTAAATTGACATCAACAATTATAAAATTAAAAGCCCCGTGATTAAACACGGGGCTTTTGCTTTTGAAAAATATGCTGATAAAATAAAACAACTCGGCCAGGGCATCCAGATAAGATCATGCAGTAAATGCTGAGTTTTAATAATATCTGTAATTAAGCCTAAATTTTCCTTCGGTTATTCTGACTACTTTATTTTGAATTACATTAAAAGCCTCAAATTGAAAATTACCTTCAATTATTTTTGAATTTTTATCTAGAGATGTAATATTTAATTGCCCTGTATGTGTGGAATCTGTGTAGTATCTATCATTAGGAGAAGTCGAAAATTTATAGTCTCCTCTTCTTCCTATAATTTCATTAAGAATATATTGCCTGACTTTTATCCCTGAATTATCTTTTATTCCAACCCCTAAGGTTTTAAATCCTCTATTTCCACCTAAAATTAAAGTTGTATCACCTATGATCTCTCTTCCAATACAATTAGCACAGTTGTCGGGCTCATATAACACTCCATCCACTTTGCATTGAAAATAAAATTCAGGTAAGGGGTCTTCTTTTGCACATTTAGAAAAGGTAAGGCAGCTAATAATTAAAAAGAATAGCATCCCGTTTTTAGCTTTGGATAGTAACAGATTTTTCATATTAGATTTTTAGTTTACGGTTTTACGATAATAAATTAACAGACCAGGCAGAGTCCTGTATATCAAAACAGCGAGAGGGGAAATGGTGGGGTACATTGAGCATTTATTGTTTGCTTACATAAACATAGGATAATTTAAGTTGCAGCATAACAAATTGTTGTTACCCGAGAAATACCGTAAGCCACAACCCAGGCATTCCGGCGCTGGTGGAGATAGAAAAAAAGTGGGAAGAAGAGAATTCTAAAACTAAAGTACTCAACTAAAAAAGGCACAGCATCGAAAGATTGTCTGTGTCTTTTTATGTGAGAACCCTGTCGGCGGTTGAAAACCCCGACAGCGGTTAACTACAATCCTACAAACGGCCGCCAGGATGGTAAGGCGTTGTAACAGTTCTATTCAAATATTATTTTCTCATTGATCTGCACGCCCTCATAAGCAATGTTCAATACATAGAGGGTTTGTATGCTAAACAAGGCGGGTACTTTAAAGCTGATGGTTTTGTTACCCCTGGGATTTATTTGATTGTAAAAAAGCCTTTCGCCCCGGGTACCATAAATTGTAATAGCCACATTTTCATTTACGCTGGTTAAAAATTCAACATTGATTTTAAAGTTTGTTACCGGGTTAGGGTAAACCCTTGCATATTGTATGCGCCGGCTCTTTAGTTTCACAATAGGAGAATAAGTTGGTTCCCCCTGCTTGCTCATGCCTTTGATTCTATAAAAAATTTCAGGAGCATTGATACCAATTTCTTTGTAAACATATTTTTGCTGGCTGTTGTCTGTAGCGTTGTTAACAGTAGTTATCGGCTGAAAGTTGATCCCGTCCAGGGAACGTTGAACGATGAAGTTGTAGAAACTATCATTGGCATACACTTCAAAATCAAGTTTTACTGATTCATTTTCCCAACTCGCACTCAGTGTGATACCATCCTGCGCCAACACAACGCCATTAAAAATAGGAATGGTTGTATACACACCGTTCAATACCGTTTGCGACTCAGATGAAGTCATGCACAACCAATCTTGCATAACAGATGCGTACAATTGCCTGAAGTCGTATTGCAAAGGCACTTGGGTATTTCCATTGGAAGTAGCGGGCAGTACCGGTGAGGTTCCCGTTACGCCGCCATTAACACCAGCCCCAAAGAAAATAACCGGCGCACCCGATCCGTGATCGGTACCAGCGCTGGCATTGCTGATTACCCGGCGACCAAATTCACTGAAGGTCATACCGGTTACCTTGTCTGCTTTGTTCATCAACGTAATATCATTTTGAAAAGCAGCAATGGCAACAGAGAGTTTGGAAAGACTGTTGGCATGCCCGCCCGTAGTTGTATCACCTAATACTACCTGGTTTACATGCGTATCAAAACTGTCTGGGTGATTTACAATGTAGACCGTGGTGGCAAGACCGCCACCAATGAGGCGGGCCACAATTTTTAATTGGTTAGAAAGGGTATTACCTGAGGCGGGATACATAGATGAAAGCGTTGCCTGCGCATTGTAGGCGGCACCAATCCTGGTTGCATAAGCATTGCTTTGGTCTTTCATCATACGTAAAAATGTGAGTTCGGTGCCATGGTCATTTAGGGGGGCAGGTGCTGGTGACGCTGTAGCCACATTCACCAACGCCGCCGGGTTGGGTGCATTGTAAGCCATATTGATATTGGGACCCTGCAAGGCAAGCGGCATGGCACCGCCAATTTGAATGGCCACAGGATCGGGGCTGGTAGCATTGGGATAACCATCCGGAAAGCC
>JANPJW010000300.1:0-2667 GCA_031425715.1 Chitinophagaceae bacterium
AAAGTATCTCGAGAAACAGTGATTATTTTGAACCTATCAAAACCGTAGATCCCTATAAAAAATTTCACGGCAAAGTTATTCGAGATACTTTTACCAAGTTTACCAAGCAATCCCTTTTTACGGGCAAGAAAAAAACTATCGTATTTGGGCAGTACAACTTGTGCCACCAGTGAGGGCGCAAAGGCAACAAGCAAACACATAAAAGTAACAATGGTAACAATCGACTTCATTACAGGATATTAGCGAAGGTCATCGGTCAATCTTTTTGCACAAAATAATGCATCAACTTAGGCACCCATGGCAGCGTTCTTCATTTCTGCTGCGGTCTTTTTACCCAAATACCTTTCTATAAGGTGATGAATATAGTAGATCACGGGGGTCATCAATAAAGCTACGACAAATTTATAAAGGTAGTTCCCGGTGCCGGTAGTAAGTACCTGGTTCAACGTCCAGGGATCTCCCTGCCCCGTTTGCACCCTTTTGCCAATATAAAATGCAATGAACAATACTATAAAGCTATCAATCAATTGTGATACCAATGTGGAACCTGTAGACCGTAACCAGATACTTTTTTCACCAGTGATCTTCTTAATGCGGTGAAAAACCACTACATCTAAAACCTGTCCCACAAAAAATGCCACGATGGAACCAATAATGATCCACAATCCCTGGCCAAAAATGCCCCGGAAAGCGGCATCCGGTTTTTCTATACCATTGCCAATTGAAAAATACTCTGAAGGTTTTAAAAAGATAGCAAGGTTATAAATAATAAACGAAAATGCAATGAGGCCGATAGCCAAAAAGGAGAGGAATTTTACCCCCTTGGGACCATAGTATTCATTGATGATATCCGTCATTACAAACACAACCGGCCAAAGCATTACCCCAGCGGTTAGATGAAAACTGAAGTTGTTGCCAAAAAGCATAATATTAGCACGGGGTACGCCAACTGTATCTTCCAGTGAAAATATTTTTACCCCAATCACTTCTGCTATGAGGGCATTGGCAATAAAAAAACCGGCCAATATGATAAAGAGCCGGGTGCCTTTATTATCTAAAATTCCTTTGATCATGTTTAAAAATTAGCAAAGAAGAAATACCATATTTGTACAGGGAACAATACAAGGTTGAACAAAAGCAACCAGCGAGGCACATTTTTAAAACCTCCCCGGGCTAAACCGACCATGGCCCAAACGAAGAAAATAACATTCAGAAAAATAGCGCCATACCCCAATATCACCAGGGTTCCCTGCAACGCCTGCACAGCAATTGCAGGGTTGAGATTCCCATCCTTCCGTTTCACCATTTCTATTAACCTCAATACAATGGAGGCCAAAAAACATAAGTTACAAATAAAAACCAGTCTCGAAAAAAAACGCACGGTCGTAAGGTTTAAGTTTAACGCTTGAGGGTTCAAGGGTTCAAAAGTTCCGAAGTTCAAAGGTTCAACGTTTGCTTCGTTTAAGGTCTAACGTTTAACGTTTGTTTAAAATGAGAATTTATTCTGCGGACGTTCCTTTAAAAACACTTGAAAATTCAATCGTCACCCATTGAGTTCGTTACGCTGTCTTCAGCCGATAGCTATCGGATTCAACATTCGGTATTAAGGATTCGCAATTGACTTTCCCTTTCACCCCCTACATTCTATAGGGGCAGGCTTTCACCTTTCACCCTTGACCTTTCACCTTTTGCCTTATACCTTCTACCTTCCTATTTCCCTCTTCCCCAGCCAAACCAATCATTGCCATTAGCATACAGCATGAGTGCAAGCAACAACACCATTCCTACAATTTGAGCATACTCCAGAAATTTATCGCTGGGTTTGCGACCGGTGATCATTTCTCCGAGGGTGAACAATACATGCCCACCGTCTAATGCGGGTATTGGCAAAAGATTCATGAATGCAAGTACGATAGAAAAGAAGGCTGTGATGGTCCAGAAATGTTCCCAATCCCAACCATCGCCACTAAAAACAGAACCCATGGCTTTGAAACCACCTACACCTTTGTAGGCTTCGGTTTCTGGTGAAAGGATGAGTTTAAACTGATCGATGTACCATTTTAATTTATCTACCGCCATCTTTACACCTGCAGGCAGAGCCGCAAAAAATCCGTATTTTTTTACTTCGTATTTCAACACGCCGATACTATCTAAAGATTCAAATTTGCCGATGAACTTCATCCCAGGCACCAAGCCATTGCTATCTAGGTTCCAGGTAGAATTAAATTGATTGTTGCCCCGCTGTATGGTAAGATTCGCTGATTGATTTTTCTTTTTCTGAAGTTCATTCATCACATCACTAAAAAAAGGAGTGGCAACAGAGTCTACCATCAACACCTTATCCCATCGCTGTAACCCAAGTTTTACAGCACTTCCCGTGTCGGCCATACCGCCCACCCAAAATGGATAACGGATCCCGAGTAAAGGAATATCTCTTCGTTTCTTTTCTACCAATTTGCCCACAAGATTTTTGGGAAGTGTTATTTCCTGTTCCTGTCCGTTGCGCAAAACCGTCACCGAGTTACTCAGGATAAGTTTGGGCACCACATCAAAGAAATTTTCAACCGGCAGGCCTTTCACTTTTAAAATTTTATCACCATCTTTAAAACCCAGGTCCAGCATCAAACTATCTTCTACGGCCACACCATATTGAAGAGAATTATTGTA
>JANPJW010000301.1:0-2254 GCA_031425715.1 Chitinophagaceae bacterium
GTTCCACATATGTTCTATACCCGTTGGTTTGTGTTGCAGGCTTTGCAGCTCGGCGCCGGTCGGGGCAATTGCTGCCCGCAGCCATTCATTTTGCAAGGTGATCATGTTGTAAAAATATTGCTTTTTTGAAGGAGCTGGATGCTTGCAAAAAATGTATATGCTCCGTTCTGTTATACTACGGCACAAAGCATCTCAACTCCCGAAGCTTGAGACGGTTTTTCAGGAGGCACTAAAGTCGGATTAAAACATTGCATCAGTATTGAATCGAAATGCGGGTGCCTCAACTTCACATGTTTGTCGGTTGAATCTAAACATTTTAATTCTAAGATGCTTCGTGCCTCAGCATGACAGGAGGGGGCCCTTCTGCGTGGGTTGTTGCGTCTCACCTTCCGAAACAGGTAAATACACCCAACAATAACATTTGTGCATTCGTAGCCGTTAACCGAAGGACGGGGAGGGTTCAGTTAAAATCAAATACAAAGCCTCCATAGATGCGGCCATCCAATATGCCCGATTTGCCTTTGCGCTTCTCGTTCTGCATCCAATCATTGTCGCTGATATAGCTCACCCGAAAGTGTTTCATCCTAAAAGCAAAAGAATAGCTGAGCTGCTTAACGGCGAGTCCGGCAGAGATCAGGGCATTGTTGAAAGGCACATAGTTTACGCCAAGGCTGGCATCGTAGAGTCCATCTTTGGTAACTAAAATGTCGGTACCTACATTCAGGCGTTGCCATTTGTAAACCAAGCCCAGGCCAAGAGATCGTTGCTGCTGCAAGGGAATATTTGGCTGGCCGGGCACAAAGGCATCAGCATACAATTCTGTACCTGCCAGGTTCATCAGGTTGATTCCAATCTGCAAGCTCGGGGTGGCCTTAAAACTTGCAGAAACATCTACATCAAAATGTTGTTCGTTTAAACTGCTATCTCTGAAAGTTCCTTTGCCCTGGCCGTTCACGTTTACCACATTTGGAATGTTGAATTGCTGCCAGGTAGATTTTACGCTGAGCCCCACACTCAGGCGTTCGTTGATCTGATAGGCCGGGCTTAGGTAAGCAGCATATTCTTTCAGTTTCATGTTTACCGAATCTTCCCTGCGTTGAAAATTTCCCTGCAGAAAGTCAACCCGTCTAAACTCATCTTGCATGGTATAAATACCGCCTGCACCCAGCGAAATCTTTTCGTTGATCTTATAAAAGCCACCGAGTTTAGTGTTGTTTTTTAAATTAGTGAGCAGGCTAATGTTGCCCTGGTGCCGGCTCAACGCCGTGGCCGAAGGATTCCAGAAAACTGCTTCCGAAAGATCCCGGGAGGGTGCAAAATTGAAACCGGTATTGGCAGATTCAAACATCGGTGATGCCAACAGGAACTGTCCGTAATTGATATTGCCGGTACCAAGACTGCTGGCAAAAAAATCGTTTTCCGGAAACCCTGTGGTGCCCACCACCGACACCAGTGTGGTTAAAAAATTAAGGAACGGCGGTGCACCTACCAAAGCTGAAGCAGCGGATATTTTATTGAGGTCCTGGCCAGGCTGTTTTACCACAAGGTTCAATACACTGTCCGCAGCCATCGGCACCAGTTCTGCTTGCGCACAGTTTGTATTAAGCATCCAGTCTTTGATGGTTACATAGCGTTTGTTATCTGCCCGGTTCTGCCTGTCCTGGTCTTCTGAAATAAAAACTCTCTTGCTGGCTTCCAAACATTTACTGCAACTGGAAATAACATACAGGGTCACTTGTTTGTCCTGCAAACGATCCATGGGCATCTTGGTATTAACCTCAAAATAACCCGAAGGTCGGGATACCGTAACCGTAGACAGGGATGGCTGAAACGCCGGCACCACCACAATATTTTCTGCACCCCGGGTAGAGTTGGCAGTCTGGTTAAGGCATTTTATTTTGCCTTTGATGATGATGTTTTGACCACGCATTTCTTTACAAATGCAGGTGAGGGAAAAGATATAGAGCAGGAGCTTTTTCATGGCTAAAATTTTTTAATGTGCGATGGGGTTTAAAAAAATATCCTGGTTTTGTATACTGGGAGCTTGTATTCTAAGCGCAATGGTTTTGTCTTCAAAATCTTTGTGGGAGGTGGTTAGGTGAATTTCATCACCCAAGGTATATTCTTCCAGTCGCAGGTTATAAGTACCATCGGTGATGGAAATGGCATAATAGCGGGTGCCATCTGCACTCACTTCTACACCTTTGATGGGTAGCTCGGCTGCGGTTTTTATTCTGCCAGAAATAAAAACAAC
>JANPJW010000302.1:0-1561 GCA_031425715.1 Chitinophagaceae bacterium
ATTTATAATCTGTTGAATACAGAAAACCTGAGTGGCTTTAATGTTACCAGATCTGCCAGCAACCAGGTGCAGCTTGGGCCAAGAAGTTCTAACACATTTGTTAAAAGAGCAGCAGCTCCGCCAAGACAATTTCAATTTGGATTAAGATATATTTGGTAATAAACCCACTATGCATTTAGACAAAGACAACTTACCCGCCCTCACAACATACTTGCAGACCGTTGGCCTTATTAGGCCAACGGATGCTGTTTCTGCTGCAGAGAAACCCGGAGAAGGGAACATGAATTATACGCTGCGTTTAACCGTTGGCGAAAGAACTTTTATCATAAAGCAGGCAAGGCCTTACGTAGAGAAGTATCCGCAAATACCAGCGCCCTCACAAAGAGCCCTGGCAGAAGCAGGTTTTTATGAGCAAATAAAAAAGAGCCCATCCCTTAGCAAACTGATGCCGGAATTATTGGCTACAGATGCCGAATCTTTTATTTTAGTGATGGAGGATTTGGGAAATGCGAGGGATGGAAGTTTTTTATACAATACGGACGAGGTGCTCTCTGAAAATGATGTAGAAGATTTGTGCCGTTTTCTTACAGGCATCCATAGCAAATTTAAAAAGGAGCAGGAAGACGAGCTTATGGCAAATCGTGCTTTACGCCTCCTCAATCATGAGCATATTTTTGTGTATCCTTTGCAGGAAGAAAATGGCTTTGACCTGGATAGTGTACAACCTGGCCTACAAGAATTATCGCTGCCTTTTAAAAGAAATGAATCTTTAAAACAAAAGGCCACGGAATTAGGAAAAAGATATTTGACCGATGGCGATACACTTTTGCATGGCGATTATTATCCGGGCAGTTGGCTCTTTACCGATGAGGGCATAAAAATTATAGATCCGGAATTTTGTTTTTATGGCACACCAGAATTTGACGTGGCCGTAATGAAAGCACATTTGATGATGGCAGGTCAGCCGGAGCATTTCATTGCCGGCCTGTTTGAATATTACAACAAACCTGAAGGTTTTGATGATGATCTGTTTGATGCCTTTACCGGTATGGAAATTATTAGGCGCATCATTGGCCTGGCGCAATTGCCTCTTTCATTAACCTTGCCGCAAAAGAAACAATTGCTAAGCCAGGCAGCAATTTTATTAAAAGAAAACATAACAACATGAGCAATCACACTAAGAAAAGAATTTGGTTTGATACCGACCTGATGATAGGTTTACCCGAACGTGCACCCAGAGAAGTAGATGATGGCGTAACGCTGATGATGGCTTTGCGCCAACCCATGATAGAAATTGTCGGCATCAGCATCATCACAGAAGTAGACTATGGTTATGAAGCTACAAATAAATTATTGAACTGGTATCACAAGGGTGACCCGATACCCGTATACATGGGTTCTGATCTTGCAAACGATCTTGGTACAGAAAACGACGCTACCCGTGCTTTGGCTGCTGCGCTGAAAAAAGAAAAGTTAACCATACTTGCTTTAGGACCTAATACCAATATCGCTACTGTACTCCTACATCACCCGGAGTTGGCCACGCAGATAGAAGAAATTG
>JANPJW010000303.1:0-8793 GCA_031425715.1 Chitinophagaceae bacterium
GTTCCGAAAAGATAAGAGGGTTGCTTCAATCCGTTGCCGCTCACTTTCCAAAGTAATGATTTTTCTGTGCTGCTTGTTTGCGCAAAAAACTTACCTGACAAAAGGCATAGTATTGCCAATAAAAAATTCTTTTTCATTTTAATTCATTGATACAATTCAGGAACTGATGGAAGAAAATACAATAAAGGCAAAGCCAGCAAAGCTGAGGCAGACGTGGCAAAGCAACCAGGCTCTTTGATAGAGCGGCCTGTCACTCCATTTTACAGATGCATCAAATGGGTCAAACACCAACGCTATACCGAAATTGCTAGCTGCCATGTCATAGTCAGCTTTTATTAAAAGGTAAGCTGTCAGTGCCAGCATGAGCCCATAACCAGCACGATTGATGCGATTGGATTGGATGAGTTGTTTGGAAGAAATTGCCTGTTTCATAATAGTGCTTTTTATATAAGTGGCACTACATATTTAATTATTACAGGGAGCACAAATATTTTTTAATCTGTATTTGTGCAGCTATCAATCATCCTTAAAGACTGGTGGCTCCGCATTGTGAGCACATGCTTTGTTATAATACTTGTTTTTTTCAACCCACTAAACTTCTAGTTGAATATAATGGCCGTGTTTTTTTAGTAACAGAGTGAGTTCTTCCAACTGGTCGGTAAAAGATTTCAGCATCCAGGGACTGTGGTCGATTTTCATGGCCTTGTCTACAGCAAGCTTGTGTTCTGCCATTTGCCCTAGTCCAAAATGAGCTTCGGCCTTGTTCACCATAATCCAGAACTGCTGCTGGTTTTCACTGGTGGCCCGGTCGGCCGAAAGATTTTGGTCAATGGTATAGGGCAGGGGTTCCGTATTTTTATTTTTTCTGGCCTCCGATTCATTCCAGTTTTGTTCGCACATTTCTAAAACTTCTCTCCTGATGCGTGAGGCCCAGATCATATCAGCAATTTTATCTTCGGGCGTATGGAAGATAGATGAGTCTACTCTCTTGTTGAGGAGGTAGGCCAGATTGATCCCATGATATCGATTGCGAAAAAGATAGTAACCCCGTTGGTAGAATTGAATAGCGTTGCTGAGGTGTTGTTCGTCACCCAACACCCTGTACAAACGTTTTTCAATTTTGCCGGCCATCGTAACGGTTTCTGTATCGTTTGTATTTTCCAGGTCAAGCAATCTCAATAATTGCATGGCTTCCTGCAAGCCGGTAAGGTTATCGGGCTCCTTGGCTTTATAGGTAGCATAAGCGAGCCTTTGCACGAGGTAAGGGTCGTAGGTCTCCAAATGGCCCTCATGTTTGTTCATGTCGTGAATGGCCTGTTTAAAAAATGGTTTGGCTTCACTGTATGCTCTTCGCTCTATCGCTTCTTCACCTTGTTCAATCAAAAGAGACAGGGTATTTTTGGTTCCTTCTTCTTTTGCTAGTTGTGGTGCTGCAGCTGCCATGGCTGTACTTACTTCTTCCAGTTGCTCTAATGCCTGCGCCACTTTTTTATGCATGGATGGTGGAATGAGTTCCTGCAGATGCGTATAAACAGGGCTATCGGGGTCGTGCAGTTTTAATACTGCATCAATCGTATCTCCCAACACTTTCCTGAATCTTTCTACTTCCTCATAATCTATGGCGCTGCCAAGGTGCGTGTAGGAGGCAATTTTGATATGGTTAAGATCGAAGGGATAAGCAAACTTATCTTCAGAAATTACGATGGTAGTGCGTTGTCGCAAAGCATGTCGTATGCCGAGCTCATAAAACGCATTTACATTGGCTGTAGAAATATCGGCTATCACAATATCTGCATCCAGCAGTTGCTGGTACATGTATAAATCTATGGGGCCGGAATGGAGGATTTCATCTGCCCGAACGCAAGTAAGATTTTTACTTTCTACCACGGGCTTAATCAAAACTTTGTACGTTTTATTAAGGTCCAGTTGGCGGCCGGTGGCCAGGTCGGTTTTAATACCGAACCCCATTACCACAAAGCAAGTGAGTTTTTCTTTTTGTACATCGCCTTCGTTATTCATACGCCTGAAATTTAATAGGGATAAAACCGGCAGGGGTAAGGGGCAAAACTCATTCAATTTAAATGAATGTAAAAACAGAGTACAAAGTATAGTAATTTTCTTGAATGTGGTATATTTTACAGGGGTTTTTGTATTACATTCATCCATTAAGAGAGCTTCAACCTGGTGCATATTTGGAAAGTGAATGTTTTTTGTGCACCTTGTTTTAAGAATTATTATTAGTAGCCTACGTTCTAAATAATGTGAACCATGAATGGACCCAATAAAGACCAAATATTTCCGCTGGATAATTATGACCGGCTTTGCTTTTTAAAAAACGTTGTCAAAAATCCTAACATCATCGTTGGCGATTATACGTACTATGATGACTTTGAGAACGTGGAGAATTTTGAGAAAAATGTAAAGTATCATTTCGACTTTGTTGGCGATAAACTGATCATCGGAAAATTTTGTATGATAGCTTCCAACGTAACCTTTATAATGAATGGAGCCAACCATTTAACCAACGCATTGACGACTTACCCTTTCGCCATTTTTGGAAATGGTTGGCAAACTGCTATGGATGGAAAAACTTACCCAAACAAAGGAGACATCATAATTGGAAACGATGTGTGGATTGGCTACAACGCTACCATCATGGCGGGTGTTACCATTGGACATGGAGCAATCATAGCCACCAATGCTACCGTAGTAAAAGATGTGGCAGCTTACTCCATGGTGGGCGGTAACCCGGCTACGGAAATAAAAAAACGTTTTGATGATGACAGCATCCGCAGACTCTTAGAAATAAAATGGTGGAATTGGGACATGGATAAAATAACCAGGAATCTTCAACATTTAACAGCTACTGATATTGATAAATTGGAGCAAGCGGAATAATAAACTAACGCACATCCATTAGGATTTATCTTATACAAATGAGGGCAATCATACACACTGCATATGGACCACCAGAAGTTGCTCGATTGATGGAGGTTGAGAAACCTGTGCCTAAAGACAACGAGGTATTAATAAAAGTATTTGCTACCACTGTAAACCGCACCGATTGTGGATTTCGAAGTGCCGAATATTTTATCAGCAGGTTTTTTAGTGGATTGTGGAGACCTAAATACAATACGCTTGGAAACGAATTTGCCGGAGTAGTGGAGGCGACAGGCAAGGACGTAACCCTATTTAAAGCCGGAGATAAAGTGTTTGGTTACAATGATACAAAGTTTGGTGCTCATGCCGAATATATGACCATGACCGAGGGAGAAGCCATTACAACCATGCCGGCTAATGTTAGTTTCGAGGAGGCAGCACCCATCACGGAGGGTGCTCATTATGCACTGGGCAATATACGTGCAGCAAAAATAAAGCGTGGGCAAAAAATTCTGATCAATGGGGCAACTGGTGCAATTGGTTCGGCTGCGGTGCAGTTGGTAAAGTTCTTTGGTGCAGAAGTTACCGCCGTGTGCGATACCAAAAATGTAGCACTTGTAAAGTCCTTGGGGGCAGACGTTGTAATAGATTACAGCAAACAAGATTTTACAAAGATTGGCCACACATTTAATGTAGTCTTGGATGCTGTAGGTAAAAGTTCTTTCGGGCAATGCAAACCGATACTCCATAAAAACGGGATATATATTTCTACTGAGCTCGGTAAAAACGCTGAGAATATTTTTTTAGCATTGATAACGCCACTTTGGGGCGGCAAGAAAGTATTGTTCCCGCTTCCAACCATTAGTAAACAGGATGTTTTGTTTTTAAAAGAGTTGGTAGAAACAAACCAATATAAACCTGTTATAGACAGGCAATACCCGTTAGAACAAATTGTAGAGGCCTACAGGTTTGTAGAAACAGGACAAAAAACAGGTAATGTTGTAATAACACTAACGGGGGGAATGTTGTAAAAACTGCAGTCACTTCTACAGGCTCCCTTCTTATAGATACCAACCTCGCCACATCTCTGCAACAATTTTATCGACATCATATTTTGTTAATCTTCCCGTAAGAATTCCTTCACATAGCAAAGGCAATTTTGCGTCACAAATAACATTCATCCCTTAACAATAAACCGGCAAATGCATTCACCTCATCCGGGGTGCGATGTGATAAACTTTTTGCCTGTACCAAAACCTACATTTATTTATTAAAAAAACAAATATGAAAACAAATCTTCCCTTACAAGGTTTTTTAATGATGCTGATTTTGGTCTTCTGCGGATATGCCAGCTTAGCTCAATCTACAGACGCATCTGCCACAGGCACCATCCTTGGTAATGACAAAAAGGAGCTCGCAGGAGCAACCGTTTCCATCAAAAATTTATCTACCGGCTTTTCTGCCAGTACACAAACCAATGTGAAAGGTGTCTATGTATTTAAACAACTTCCATTGGGATCTCCTTATTCTATAGAGGTAAGTTTTGCCGGGTACAAGCCGCAAAAAAAAGAAAACATAAGCATCAATCTTGGTGACCTCGTTTATGCAGATTTTATTTTAAATGATAATAATGCAGCCTTGGCAGAAGTGGTGGTTACTGCCAATTCTCTCAGCAGTCGTATAGATAGATTTGGTTCTACTACCGCCATCAATGCCAATACCATCAAGCAGATTCCTGCGCAAAATAGAAACTTTAACGACCTGGCATCGCTCTCTCCTTTGGCCAATGGTGCCAATCTCGGTGGCCAGCGTTTTTCTTCTACCAGTTATTTAATAGATGGAGTAAGCGCAAGAAACAACCTCACCAGTGGTGAGATTGGTCGTGGTCCTTTTTCACTTTCGCTGGAAGCCATCAGGGAGTTTGAGATTATTACAAACGTGTACAGCGTTACGCAGGGAAGGCAAGGTGGTGGTGCTATTAGCGCCGTGACCAAATCTGGCACCAATGCTTTTACCGGCAGTGTTTTTAATTACTTCAGGTCAGATGCGCTGGCCAGTAAATATGATATCCGTGGAAACAAACGCACGAGAACTTTTAGCAACTATCAGTATGGATTTAGCCTTGGTGGCCCCATTGTGAAAGACAAATTGCATTTCTTTACAGCGTTTGACAGGGAGGATGCTGCTGCTCCGTTTTTTATTGCAGACATTCGCACCGATGCTGATGCCAATGCGCTGCGCATTAGCAAGGGAGCCCTGGATACTGTGTTGACAATCGCCAGGACAAAATATGGTTTGAGTAATAGTAAACAAACAGGCGAGTTTGATCGCAAGACAGTTGCCAACACTTTTTTACTCAGATTAGACTGGCAGATCAACGCTAAAAACAGGCTTACTTTTAGAAATAATTTTAGCAACTGGAACAATCCTTCCAGTGTTGATGACAATAGCAGCATTAATTTGTTTGAAGTGTGGGGCGATTTCAAATCGCAGGAGAACAGTGCCTTGTTGTCGTTAAGAAGCCAGTTGAGATCGAATCTACTCAACGAATTAAAAGTACAGTATCAATCTGCCACCAGGAATTTTGTGCCCAGCAAAGAATTACCTGCAGCAAACATACCAAGGGCAATCGTAACCGTTAGATCTATACTACCCAATGGTACACAAGGCAACACGACGGTACAGTTAGGTGGCCAGCGTTTTAACCCAGAAGACAACCTGGAGCACCAGGTACAATTGATCAATACCTCTTACTTGACAAAAGGCAAATACAATTTTGTTTTCGGAACAGACAATACCCTCACTTACCTGGATACTTATATTTCCAACGAGCAGAATGGAAGATTTATTTTTAACAGCGTAGCAGAATTTGACAACCTGAACCCATCCCGTTATGCAAGAGAAGTTCCGCTACAAGGTGTTCCATCTGTGCAGCAATATGTGTTGAATGGTTCTTTGTTTGGCGAAATGCAATTTAAACCTTCTACCAACCTGGAAGCAGTGCTGGGATTGCGCTGGGATGTGACGAGCTACCTCACCGCTGGCGACTACAATCCTGTTGTTGAAAAGGCACTCGGTTTGCGTACAGACAACAATCCTACAGACTGGAATAATATACAACCAAGGGTGCAATTTACCTGGAATGTAAAAGGCAACCGTACAGATGTGGTACGGTTTGGTGCTGGTTTATTTTCGGCAAATCCTATTACTTACGCACAGGTAAACAATATTCAAAACAGCGGAACTAAAGTAGCAGCTATTGATGTTTCAAGACCTTCCAACGGTAACCCGAACCTGGTGCCGGTTCCTAATTTCCCGTCTTACCGGGCAAATCCATTAACTGCTCCTGGCCTTATCCCAGGTGTACCCACAGTATCTACCATCAACCTGAACGATCCTAATTTACAGGTGCCCAGTATATTTAAAGCCAACCTGTCTTACAACAAAGTGCTTATGAATGGCAAACTAAGATTAGGAGCCAACTTCCTTTATTCTTATACCTACAACAACTACGTTTACCTGGATCGTAATCTTGTAGACCAGCCTTATTTTACACTGGCCAATGAAGGAAATCGTGGAGTATTTGTTCCCGCCAGTTCTATCTCCGCTGCCGGTATTACCAACAATGTATTGGGTAGAAAAACGCAGGATGTGGGCCGCACACTTGAGTTTACCAATGGCGCAAAACTGTTTGGAACAACAGCGATTTTTGATGGCGAGTATCGTTATTTCAGAGATGGATTTATCAATTTCAGTTATACCTACAACATCACCAAAGACAATACTTCTTACAACGGAAACGTAGCCAACACTTCTACCTTCCGCCCTATAAAATCTGATCCGAGAGATTTGACAGAAACCAATTTCTCTGACAATCAGTTCAAACACAAGCTGGTGTTTTTCGGTTCCACGCCCACTTTCAAAGGGTTCTCTTTGAGCGGCCGGTTTACAGGAGTAGGGGGCACAAGGTTTAGTCTTACTGTAGATGCAGACATCAATGGAGATTTTGTTGGTGGCCCCGGTAACGATAATGATCTTGCATTTATCTTTAATCCCAACGATGCAAAAACTCCCTCTGCTATTAAAGCTTCTATGGAGAAAGTATTGAGCAATCCCAATAACAGGATAAGAGATTATATCCGTAAAAACCTGGGTACACTGGCAGATAGAAATGGAGCAGAAAATCCATTTGCAGGAACTATTGACCTACGCCTTACGAAAGATATTAGCATCAACAAAAAACAAAAAATTACCTTAAGTGTAGATGTTTTCAACTTCTCCAATTTGTTGAATAAAGAGTGGGGAAGAAACTTTAACCTTGGTACACAAAATTTGTTATTTGTTACAGGCTTCGACCAGGCAACCAAACAATACAATTACAGGGTAAATGAAAATGTGGGTGTAACACAAGCAAACGGCACACCTTACCAGATACAGGTGGGTGCACGATATGGTTTCTAATAATTTGGAGTGGCGAAGGGGCAGTGGCCAGTTTGCAATAGGCAATGGGCAATGCCTGCCCCTATAGAATGTAGGGGGGCAATAGGCAATTGGCAAATTGAAAGGGGAATACGTAAATGTAAATATTCACCATTCACAATTCACCATTGACAACTCACCACTCAACTGTTTTTCCTGTACCTATTCCATAACTCGGTTTTTAAGTTATAGAATAGGTACATTTATTTTTAGAAATATTTGATATTAAAATTTTCATTATGCGTATTCTTTTTTTAGCTGTCTCGCTTTTCCTGCTCACGGGTTCAACACACGCTCAACAGCAAAATACCCTCACACAAGAGCTCAACAAAAGGCGTGTGCAGCTTCCCAATGGCTGGCAGCTTTCTCCTGCTGGCAGAATGTTGCCGCTGGGCGATTTGCCGCTAAACCTTGCCACGTCTCGCTCGCAGCGTTTGCTGGCGGCTACCAACAACGGGCAGAGCGTACAAAGTATTCAACTGATAGATCCAAAATCGGAAAAGGTTTTGCATAGCGTGATCATCCCCACTTCCTGGTATGGCTTAAAGTTTAGCGCCGATGAAAAATACCTCTATGCTTCCGGTGGCAACGACAACCGTATTTTAAAATATGCCATTGTAAACAACAGGCTACAATTAAACGACAGTATTATTTTGGGCCCCAAATGGCCAAACAAAATTTCTCCCGCTGGTATTGATATAGACGATGCTGCGGGATTGTTATATGTGGTAACCAAAGAAAACAATGCCCTGTACATTGTAGACCTTGCCACAAAAAAAACATTGCAACTGGTAGAGCTGGGTAGTGAAGCGTATGCCTGTTTGCTTTCTCCCGATAAAAGGCAATTGTACATTTCTTCCTGGGGTGGGGATGCTGTAATTGTTTTTGATACCCGCAGTAGAAAAATAGCCAACCGGATTCCGGTGGGTGATAATCCCAATGAATTGTTGTTGAACAAAGCAGGCAATCTTCTATTTGTTGCCACGGCAAACGACAACAGCGTTTCTGTCATCGATCTCAAACAACAAAAAGTAATAGAAGTATTGAATACCGCTTTGTTTGCAAATGCTCCCACAGGTTCTACGGCAAACGGGCTCGCCTTGTCTAAAAATGAAAAAACATTGTACGTGGCCAATGCAGATAACAATTGCCTGGCTGTGTTTGATGTTGCGCAGAGAGCAAAAAGTAAATCAAAAGGATTTATACCGGTAGGTTGGTATCCGTCTAATGTAAAAGTGATTGGTAAAAAAATATTGGTGGCCAATGGCAAAGGTTTCTCCTCCTTTGCAAACCCAACAGGGCCCAACCCCACTAAGCCCTCCGAGATGGTAGAACATCATGTAGGAGATACATCTGTAAAAGTGCGTTCGGGTTATATTGGCGGCCTTATGAAAGGCACTTTGTCTATTATAGACGAGCCTGGAGAAGAAGTTT
>JANPJW010000304.1:0-2874 GCA_031425715.1 Chitinophagaceae bacterium
GATGAATGGGTCTGCAGTATGGAAAGATGATATTGATAATGGTAATTATTCCGCCAATTAAATTTTTATTAGATTTTGGCGCTATAAATCTTTTGCCGGAATTTTTTTTATGTTGCCCTTTTTATCGGCAATGACGAGATAGGAATTTTTGGCCTTGGTTTCAACTTCCAGGTTTCGGATGGCTTTATCCAAAGCAACTTTTATCTTTCCGCTGAGATCTTCTCTTTTTTTTACAATACTCATGACCCTGTAATTTTATTGTAGATTTCAAAATTACTGATCAAACTCAACAGTATCAAAGACTGATGGTAATAGATTATATGCTGCCGTTGTTTTTCCTGCACCATTACATCCTGCTATGATATATAAATTTGGCATAACTAATTATTCTATCAGCGTTCCCCAGCCATCAAACTTACAATCATATTCAAGTGCCAGTTTTTCCATTTGTTCAGACCAGGCGTCCATTTTATTGTCGTCTGTTGGCAATGGGGTTGTATAGCCAATAACAGCATATTTAGACAATTTTGTATCCCGATTATCCCTTTCGTAAACGGTATAACCCAATTGGTGTAACGCTATGGAAAGATTGGCAGCCGCATCCTCTGTCTCGGCATAAAAAAAGAATTCGAAGGGTTGAGTCGGCTTAAAAGCCTTTTTAAATTTTTGTAAAGCTTCTTTTGATTTCTTAAACATAGCTAAAGTTATTTACCCTTGTGCATGTCAGTACCCGTCAGACGGAGACCGTCGGACGGGTGTCAGCATCTTCCAACGGGCACCGTCTGACAATGGGAGTCAACCTGAAAACTCTTGAACATTTGAACCTCTCAAACCCTTATAACTTTTGGAACCTCATGAACCTTTGAACCCTTTGAACCTTTAAAACCCTAATACCCCATCAACGCCTCAATACTCTGCCCCAACCTGCTGTAGGCCATAAAATTTTTTTCCAGTTCTATATTAAATGGAATGGGTGTATCCATGCTGGCACATCGTTTTACCGGGGCATCCAGTTTATCAAAACAATGCTCTGCTATCCATGCAGCAATTTCGCCACCAATGCCACCGGTTAAATTGTCTTCATGTAAAATCAGTACTTTTCCTGTTCTGCCCACGGCATTTCGAATGGCTTCATAATCCAGTGGCAACAGCGTTCTCAGGTCCAGGATATCGAGGGAAAGATTTGTATTTTTTTCGGCATATTCCAATGCCCAATGCACGCCGGCACCGTAAGTAATTACAGAAATATCTTGGCCGGCCTGCACATGCCGGGCCTTGCCTATTTCAATTTCATAATATTCCTCTGGCACCGGGCCGCTGATACTTCGGTACAATGCCTTGTGCTCAAAGTACATCACGGGATTAGGATCATTGATGGCTGCAATCAGCAAACCTTTGGCATCTATGGGCGAGGATGGGTAAACTACTTTTAGGCCCGGGGTGTGTGCAAACCAGGCTTCGTTGCTCTGGCTATGAAAAGGACCAGCACCTACGCCGCCGCCTGTGGGCATACGTATGACCACATCGGCATTTTGCCCCCAGCGGTAGTGAATCTTTGCCAGGTTGTTGATAATCTGGTTAAAGCCAACTGTTGCAAAATCGGCAAACTGCATTTCCATCATGGCTTTAAAACCTTCGAGGCTTAATCCCAGGGCTGCACCCACAATGGCGCTTTCGCACAGGGGCGTATTGCGCACTCTTTCCTTGCCAAACAATTCTATAAAACCCTCCGTTACTTTAAAAGCACCGCCATAGCCAGCAATGTCCTGCCCCATCAAAATAAGGTTAGAATGTTTTTCCATAGACTGCCGCAGGGCATCTGAAATAGCGCCAATGAATTTTTTTTCAGGGCCGCTCACGACCTCACCAATGCCACTGTTATCAATTATAGTTTCTGCCTTGGTTGTAACAGCGTACACATCATTGATCTCCACTGCTGTATCTACCGTGATGGTTCCTGTTTCGAAAGCTGTTTTAAGTTCTGTATCAATATGCGCTTTCAGCTCAGCCCTCATCTCCTCTACTCCTGCAGGCGTCAATATTTTTTCTTGTAAAAGCCAGTCCTCGTAATTTTTGATGGGGTCTTTTTCCTGCCATTCTTCAAACAATTGTGCCGGTACGTATTTTACGCCACTCGCTTCTTCGTGCCCACGCATGCGAAAAGTCATGCACTCTATTAAATAGGGTTTTTGATTTTGGATGCAGTAATCCCGCACGCCTTTAATGGTATCATACACTTCCAAAATATTGTTACCATCGATGCGTACACCATCCATGCCATAGCCGGCTGCTTTATCTACGAGGTTCTTGCAACGGTATTGTTCATTTACCGGTGTGCTTAAACCATATCCATTATTTTCTATGATAAATATTACTGGCAGATCCCACACAGCAGCCGTGTTGAGTGCTTCGTGAAAATCGCCTTCGCTTGTGCCGCCATCGCCACTAAAGGCAACAGCTACTTTATTTTCTTTGCGAAGTTTGTGTGCCAGTGCCACGCCATCCGCAATGGCCAGCTGTGGCCCAAGGTGAGAGATCATACCGCAGATGCGGTGTTCTTTACTGCCAAAGTGAAAGCTTCTTTCTCTACCCTTGCTGTAACCTTCTTTGTTGCCCTGCCACTGCAGAAACAATTTGCTGAGTGGCATGTGCCGGCCGGTAAAAACGCCGAGGTTTCTGTGCAATGGCATAATCCATTCGTCTTGCTCCAGTGCAGCCGTTACTCCCACAGATATAGCTTCCTGCCCGATGCCGCTGAACCATTTACTTATTTTTCCCTGCCGCAGCAGCACCAGCATTTTCTCTTCTATCATCCGGGGCAGGAGGATGGCTTTGTACAAATCTTTGAGCTGCTGTGCAGATAAGTCTTTAGGT
>JANPJW010000305.1:0-4810 GCA_031425715.1 Chitinophagaceae bacterium
CAGCGCTCATACTTGTCGTTGAGTAAATTATTTGCATTTATCCAGGCACTAAATTGTTTGTTCACTTTATACTCTGCGCCGATACTGAGATCCGTACCACCGGTGAGCGATCTGCTGCTGCTTGTTTTAGTAAGATAATTGCCGCCATTAAAAAAATACAAATCACTTTTAAGTAATAATTTCTCAAAAGCCCACCATTTCAAAGAACCTGTAAATTCCATTGGCACGGTATGCCAGGCTTTGTTGTTTACATTGAACCCCGTGTAACCGTTAAAAGTAACGCCAGCCGTTAAAGTAAATTTATCCTGGTTTATGTAACTGATGTCTCCGTGGAGTCGCAGATTTTTTGCTTTTGGTTCGTAAACTACGTTAAAGGATTTTTCGTCTGTTGCAGTATCGTTGATAAAGAGCGCAAAGTCACGGTAAGTGATCCAACCTGCCTTTGCATTAAAGTTAAAATGATTGCCAAGGGTTGCCTTGATACCGCCATAATATTCAATCTCTTTGGTATTGCGTTGTTGGGTAAGGTTTGCCAGGTAGGGGTTGATGGCAGATAAATTACGGAAGCTGTTTTTTACATAGCGTCCTACCCAACCGGCCTGCACCAGAAATACCTTTTCCTGCAATTTCACTTCGGCATACACATCTGGCAGCCAGGTGAACTCTCCATTGGTCCAGGTAGGTGTAATGCCGCCATGTAAATTGATAAGCGGAGTTGCATATTCAAATGCAGGGGCCACCTGCAAGATGTTGTTGGCAAACTTATAATTTGCCGGCAGGCTATTTTTAGTAGCGTAATTGGTGAAGTCGCCCTTGGCAGAAAGCTTGAAAATTATTTCGTCGTTGATTCGTTTTTCTGCAGGCAAGTCCACAACAATGGTTGTCTCGCTCAGCTTATTTTTGTTGGTAAAAAAACTGAGTTGAAGGTTTGGGTTGTAACGAATACCGGCTTCGTTAGAAACAATGTTGCGCACACCGGCAGACAAATTAATATCCTGGAACTGCTGCCGAACATCAGACTTGCTGTAATTGTACAAGTTCTTATCGTAGCCATAGAGATAATAATTGTTCAGGGAAACTGCAGCCCCGCCATAGATCTCATTTTTGCCTTTAAAATAACTCCCGGTGCCTTTCACTTGCAGCATGTTGTAATCCTGGTAAAGCAGGTCGGTGCCTTTAGAACCAATATAACTTGCTGACAAATTTATGAGACTGGTTTTACCATCTCCAAGGCCAATGGCCGCAGCGAGAAAGGGCGTATTAAAAGTTCCAAAACCGGCTTTCAGATAGCTGCGGCCGCCCAGGTATAAATTGGTATCCTGCACCAGCGCCAAAGGCCTTAAAGAAATAGGTTGATAAGCATAAAATAAATTTTGCGAGGGAATAGTATATCCCAGTACAGGCCTGCTGCTGTCCGCAGACAACTGCGATCCGGAGAAATTTATCTTCACCGCATTGCGCAATACCGGTTTAAAGGAGGAAGTAATATCAATAGCCTGTGTTTTGCTCGTGTCCTTCTGTGCCCTTGCTGCGGTGATACTGAATGCTGCTATCGCCAATATTAAAAATGCCTTACTCATCATGTTGCTATTAAAATAAAAAAATTAAATTAGTCGCTGATCTTTGATTGTTGTTTCTCCTCGGCTATCGCTTTATCCAGCTTTTGCTGTGCTTCCGCCTTCAAGGCTGCAATGGCAGCATTCTTTGCTACACTTTCGTAAGTAGCCTTTGCATTGAAATAGTCCTTTTGCTGCAGGAAAATATCACCCAGTAAGATGTAGGATTTCGTAACCCATAAATCATAAGAACCGGTTTCTTTAATTACTGCCAGGGCAGATTTTTCTGCAGTAGCCAGGTTGTTTAGTGTAAAATAACATTGTGCAATTTCAAATCTCGCCTCGGCACCCCATGCTGTTTTGTTGATGCTTGCTGCATTTTTAAAAGATGCAATAGCTCCGTTGCAATCGTTGGCAATCTGCTGAGCCTTACCTAGCACAAGGTTGGCGATAGATCTATCATCTGTGCTGATACCTTTTTTGGTAAGTAAATCTTTTGCTGAAATATTAGCCTCAGTGTAATCTTTCAAAAGATAATGGCTGCGAACCAAGCCTCTGAGGGCTTCCAGCAAATTGTCCTGGCTTGCCGCATTTACCCGCAACATTTCGAAGTAAGATTTCGCATTGGCATAATCCTTCAACTCAAAATAGTAAATGCGGGCTGCCTCTAAGGTAGCCCTCTCATAATATTTGTTTAAACCCTTACCATTTACAAAGGCATACCCTTTCAGCGCATTCGCCCAGTCTTTGTTTTTTTGGTAACAAGTGCTGCGCAGGTATTGAGCGTCTACACTGTAAGCCCCATCCTGATAAGAAGAAAGATAACTACCAAAGCTGGTAACGGCAGCCGCACAATCATTGCTGTTGTACTTGTTAAATGCGGCTGTGTAAGTAAGCGAATCTGCTTCGGAAACAGAAACAGTCTTCCCATTCTTTTTCATCAGGGCAAGATAATCGTTGGGCCTGCCCTCTTCTAAATAAATATCCCTGATGATGCTCAAAGCTTCATCTGCTTCCACACTTTGCGGGTACTTTTGAATGAGAGATTCATAACTCGCCAGTGCCGCCGTGTTGTTGTTGCTATTGTAATGCGCCAAGCCCAGTTTCAAATAAGCCTTCGGCTTCATCCCGTTGTTAGTGCTGTTGATGATGTTGTTGAGGTAGGGAACAGCCTGGGTGAATTTCTCATCAGAAATATAGGTGAGCGCAATTTCCATATTCACCTCTGGCACCAGGTTGCTATTGGGATATTGCTTGTTGATGCTGCCCAGCAAACGGATTTTTTCAGCACTGTTCTTCACCCCAGCTATCATCGCTTTTTGGTAAGTGGCATAATCTGCCTGTGGCAAAGCGTTGATGATAATGTTATCGTACATGCTATTGGCTCTACCAAAATCTTTCATCATGTAGGTAGCATCTGCGCTGCGCAGGTAGGCATCCTGCTGCATATTGGTACTTCCAGCCGAAACGGTTTTGGTAACACCCTCAAATGCCGCAACTGCCTGCGCATAATTTTCTTTTTGCAACCAGCTATAACCTACATTGTACCGGGCTGCTGCAGGGTTGGCCTCGCCCTGGCCCGCTGCACCGCTTTGTATGTAGAGGTTTAAGTGGCGGATGGCATCGTCATAGCGCTGCAAGCGGTATGCTATTTCGCCTTTCCAGAAATGAGCGTAGGGAAGAATGTTGCCACTCAAACTATTGGCTATTACCCTGCTCAATAAATCATCTGCCGGTAACAGTTCCTGGTCGTTGATATGTTCAATAGCCCTGCCGTATAAAATCCTGGGATAGGCCTTTTGCATAGAAGCCGTGGGATTGTCAAAGCTTGCATACATGGCAAGGGCATCTTTAAAATTGTTGGTGTTTGTTAAAAGGCTCACCAGTATTTCTTTGGCCTCCACATCATATTCAGAGTTGGGGTAATCCCTGATGTAATTTTTCATCTCGTTCAGTGCCACATCCTGGTAACCCAATTCGTACGATAATTTTGCATAATTGAAACGGGATACTTTTTGCTGCTTTGCATTGCTGCTGTTAAAAGCACTGTACTGAAAGGCTGTGCGAGCATTGGCTTTCTGATTGGTACGCAGGTAAAGATCTCCCAACAGGTACATACTATTTTGTCCCATTGAGTCTCGCTCACTGCTCAACTGTTTGAAACCTTCAATAGCCTTTTCAAATTTGTTTTGCTTATAATAGCTGTAGCTCAGTTCATACAAAACTTCTTTACTCACTTTAGCACTGCTCTTCACGTAATCTTCCAGTAAAGGAAGCGCCTTTTCATAATCCTGTCTTTCAAAATAGAGTTGCCCGGTGAGCAGCTTCAATTGTTTTTCGTAAAACATAGAACCTCCCCTCCCCAAAACGGTTTCGCCATAAGCAAGTGCTTCATCTTTTTTCCCTTGAAAATAATAGATCTCGGCAATGTAATACGGCACCACTGTTTTGTAGTCTGGATGCGACTCTACCAGTTTAAAAGATTTCAGCGCCTCGCTATATTGTTTATCGTAGTAGGAAATAAAACCGTAGTAATAATTGGCTGGTATATAATATTTATTGTCTGGCAGTTGGTGAATTTCATTGAACAGGGGTTTGGCCTGTGCAAATTGTTTCAAATTAAAATGTGCGTAAGCTTTTTCAAACTTTGCATCGGCAATCTGATCATTGCTAAGGTTGTTGTAACCGGCCAGGTCAAAATATTGAATGGCTTTTTCAAATTCATCTTTCAAAAAGAAATAGTGCGCCAGGTGAAAACTAAGGATTTGCCTGCGGGGCTCATTGATGGCGGTGTTGATGAAGTGAACGGCCTCTTCTTCTGCCACAGCATGCATCAGCTTTAATTGGCAGGCTATGTAATAATAGTTGATGTCATCGTTTAAATAAGTATGATCGCTGATGGTATTGGCAGGATAGGCCTGCTTCAATTCCTTCATCATGGGATATGCGAGGGCATATTGCTCTTTTACAAAAAACTCTTTGGCCTCCTTGTATTTTCTTTCCGGGTCTGTGATGATATGTGTGGGTTGGGCGTATGATGTAGCGGAGGCTGCCACTAAAAGCAGCAGCAAATAAAGTATACGATTCATTGGTGGGTTAGTTGAATGATTTCGACTGCAAATGTAAATCTTTGACTGCACCAGCAAACACTATTCCAAACACTGTGTACTAGCACACTGTAAACAAAGGAAATCTTATGGGCACATGCTGTTAAAGGACTGGTAAAAGAAAAATCTTTATTTCAATTACTAACT
>JANPJW010000306.1:0-5750 GCA_031425715.1 Chitinophagaceae bacterium
CCCTTTTCTTCACCAATTTAAAGATGTTGATATCCAGGTAGGGTTCCTCCAGGGCTTCTGTACCACCAATTTTTTGAATGTCTTCGCTGAATTCTTCCTGCGTTATCCAAAGTACATCATCAATGGTAACAATACCTAGCAACAAATCATTATCGTCTACCACGGCAAGGGCTACCCGATTGTTCATCTTAAAAACCTCACTTGCACTTTCCTGGTCTTCATTTACATTAAGCGCAATGAAGCGGCCGTCCATCAGGTCGCTCACTTTTACTTCCGGCGAAGCAAGAATGATATCCCGGATACGAAGATCATCTAACAATTCTCCTTTTTCGTTGATCACATAAATAACATCTACTGTTTCGGAGTTGATACCATACCGGCGGATTGTTTCTATCACTTCCTTTACCGTGTTGTATTCGTATACATACACATAGTCTGGGTTCATAAGCCGTCCCACGCTGTTTTCGGGATATCCTAACAATTCCAACGTTATCTTTCTCTCTTCCGGGTCAAGTGTTTTAATAAGTTCCCTTACGGCAGCATTAGGCAGTTCTTCTAAAAAAGCTACTCTGTCATCTGCCGGCAATTCGTTGAGCAGTTCTGCAGACTTAAATACCGGCAGATCTTTGATGATTCTTTTTTGTACACTAAAATCTAATATCTTGAAAACACCTGCTGCCCGGTGGATGGAAAGATGGGCTATTATTTGTGATTCATAGTCTTCGTTATCGTAAATAAGATCGGCAACGTCGCTGATGTTCTGGTTGTTTAAAAAATCTTTGGTAGCCAGTTTGTTTTCGGACGCAATGATCTCTTCAAACTGTTGCTGCAGCGATATTTCGTCTATCTGATTTAACATGCTTCAAATGATTATTTTCGTTAACCACTTTGCAATGTAACTTTTTTAACCAAACTGAAAAATATGCTGAGCCAATTTCTTTCTGTGCAGCCCACCCAGGCAAAGGGTAGGGGTGTATTTACTTCTATAGCGCTGAAGGCAGATACGGAGGTAGAGGAGTCGCCGGTAATTGTAATGACAAAGGACGATCGGATACATCTGGACAAGACCTTGCTGCACGACTATATATTTGAATGGGGCCCGCAGCAGGAAGAGTGCTGTATGGCACTTGGGTTGGTACCCATTTACAACCACAGCTATGAAAGTAACTGTGATTATTTCATGGATTTTGAAGAACACACAATCATGATAAGAACCGTGAAAGACATTGCCGCAGGTGAAGAACTTACCATTAACTACAATGGAGACTGGAAGGATGATAAAAAAATTTGGTTTGATGTATCTGATTAACGAACCTTTTCCTATAATTTAAAAAGCAACATGTCCCATGATTCCGCTCCTTCTTCTAATAGCTATTGCAATATTTATAGCCTGGTATTTTTTTGGTGCCCGCAGCGAGAAAAGGGTTAACAATGATGTACCGGAAATTGACCTCCGGCTGCTGGAGGAAAATGTGCTCTTTTACACCAGGCTCACTGCAGAGGGCAAGGTCCAGTTTGAAGAAGACCTTCGCTATTTTCTTTCCCACACAAGAATCACAGGTGTAGATACACCGGCAGATAAACTGGATAAATTATTGGTGGCTTCCGCAGCGGTGATTCCCATCTTTTATTTTAAGAAGTGGAAGTATCATAACCTTAGAGAAGTTTTGTTATATGCAGATGCTATTAATATGGAGTTTGAAACAAAAGGTAATTCGGATAGGAACATATTAGGCCTCGTAGGCACTGGTCCGTTTGAAGGAAGTATGTTACTTTCTAAAGTTGCATTACGCCAGGGATTCAGCAACCAATCAGACAAACGCAACACTGCTATCCATGAATTTGTACACCTGATAGACAAGTCTGATGGGGAAACGGATGGCCTTCCGGACCTGTTGCTGGATAAGCAATATGTACTCCCATGGCTGGAGTTGATGCATAAACAAATGCAATTCATTGCAAAAGGCAAATCTGATATTGATGATTATGCCCTCACCAATAAAGCAGAATTTTTGGCGGTAGTGGCTGAGTATTTTTTTGAAAGACCGGAATTGCTCGAAGAAAAACATCCGGCACTTTATAAAATACTTTGCCAAATGTTTGATGTAACACAAGCTGACCAACCACAACTATAGGAAGGGCTCATTATTGGTATGCAGCATAAGAGTGCGACCCCGACATCCTTCGCTAACGCTCCGCATCGCGGCAGGGGCAAAGGTGATGCTCTATGGTCTGATGCCGGTAGTCACATAAAAAAAGTTGCAACATTTGTTGCAACTTTTTTTATGTCAGGATGCCCTTGGGGCGATCCGCTATTTATTCTGTTCAGCAAATTCTCTGCGAATAATATTCAGTGCAGCACCTGCTTTGAACCATTCTATTTGCTGTTCATTGTAAGTATGGTTTACAGTAATAATGTCGGTGGTACCATCGATATGGTGCAAGACCATTGCAAGAGGCTTGCCTGGGGTAAACTCGGCTAACCCAATGATGTCTATGCTATCATCTTCCTGGAATTTTTCGTAATCTGCTTTATCATTAAATGTCAATCCAAGCATACCCTGCTTTTTAAGGTTCGTTTCGTGTATGCGGGCAAATGATTTTACCAGTACCGCTCTCACGCCAAGGTGACGGGGTTCCATGGCCGCATGTTCCCTGGAGGACCCTTCTCCATAATTCTCGTCGCCAACTACTATAGTACCTATGCCTGCAGCTTTGTAAGCCCTTTGAGTGTTGGGAACGGTACCATATTCGCCTGTTAATTGATTTTTTACACGATCTGTTTTCTCATTAAAATAGTTGAGTGCCCCTATGAGCATGTTGTTGCTGATATTATCCAGGTGGCCACGAAATTTTAACCATGGTCCCGCCATGGAAATATGATCTGTGGTGCATTTCCCTTTTGCTTTAATCAGCAATTTCAAGCCTTTTAAGTCAGTGCCTTCCCAGGCCGGAAAAGGATCCAGTATTTGCAATCGTTTGCTATCTGGCGAAACAAGTACCTGAATGCCACTGCCATCTTCTGCAGGTTGTTGGTACCCGGCATCTTCTACAGCAAAACCTTTGGTGGGTAATTCGTCACCATAAGGCGGATCTAGTTTTACCTGCTCGCCTTTATCATTGGTCAATGTATCTGTCAATGGATTGAAATCCAGGCTTCCTGCAATGGCCATGGCCGTTACAATTTCAGGAGAACCTACAAATGCAAAAGTATTTGGATTACCATCAGCACGTTTAGCAAAGTTTCGGTTGAAGCTGTGAACGATGGTATTTTTTTCTGCTTTTTCTGCACCTACTCTTGCCCACATACCTATACAAGGCCCACATGCATTGGCAAAAACGGTAGCACCAATTTTATTAAAAGTTTCTAAGAAGCCGTCTCTTTCGATAGTGTAGCGAACCAGTTCGCTACCCGGTGTGATGGTAAATTCTGATTGTAATTTTAATCCCTTTTCTGAAACCTGTTTTGCCAGGCTCACAGCACGGCTGATGTCTTCGTAAGAGGAGTTGGTACAACTTCCAATGAGTCCCACTTCAATTTTTGTGGGCCATCCGTTGGCAGCTGCAGCTTCCTTCATTTTAGAAATCGGCGTAGCAAGATCTGGTGTAAATGGCCCGTTTAAATGGGGCTCAAGTTCATCTAAGTTTATTTCAATAACCTGGTCAAAATATAATTCCGGGTTGGCATATACTTCTGCATCGCCCGTTAAGGAATCTTTGATTGTATCTGCGAGCGCAGCTATTTCTTCCCGGCCAGTTGCCTTCAAATAACGGCTCATGCTATCGTCATATCCAAAGGTAGAAGTGGTGGCGCCAATTTCGGCACCCATATTACAAATGGTTCCTTTGCCCGTGCAACTCATGCTGGTAGCGCCTTCACCAAAATATTCTACAACCGCACCTGTACCACCTTTCACGGTAAGTATGCCAGCTACCTTCAGAATTACATCTTTGGGAGCCGTCCAGCCATTGAGCTTTCCGGTAAGTTTTATTCCTATTAGTTTGGGCATTTTTAATTCCCACGGAAGGCCAGCCATTACATCGCAGGCATCTGCACCACCCACACCTATTGCTATCATGCCAAGTCCACCTGCATTTACGGTATGACTATCTGTTCCAATCATCAGCCCACCTGGGAATGCATAATTTTCCAGTACTACCTGGTGAATGATGCCAGCGCCCGGCTTCCAGAAACCGATACCATATTTGTTGGAAACCGAAGCAAGGAAATCATATACTTCGCTACTCTCCGTTACTGCACGGTCTAAATCTGTTTTGCTATTTACTTTGGCTTCTATTAAATGATCGCAATGTACCGTACTGGGTACTGCTACCTTGGTGCGGCCGCTCTGCATAAATTGCAGCAGAGCCATTTGAGCGGTTGCATCCTGCATGGCTACACGGTCTGGTGCAAAATCCACATAACTTTTTCCTCTTTCTTGTGTTACAGTTGCGTCACCCTGCCATAGGTGGGCATATAAGATTTTTTCTGTAAGGGTTAGAGGTTTTCCCACAACCTGGCGGGCCGCAGCAATACGGGAAGGAAAGTGTTCGTAAACTTTTTTGATCATTTCAATGTCGAAAGCCATAGAAGAGAGATATTAGGTGAATGAATTGGTGATAAGGCGCTCATTTAGTGCCGGGTGTTTGCGCAGGGCACATTTTCTTATAATAATTTGGGTTAAAACGGGCAACTTTATACCTGCGAGGGCAAATTTACTGAAACTCACTCACTAATTAAAGTGCTTGTTATTAGTTAAATCTCTTTAATTTTAATAAATGAACCGGTTAAAATATTTTATTGAGTGGCACGTCTTCGGCGTATGCGAAGCAATAGGCGATAAGATGGGGATAGCTACCACCACCATTAGAAAATATTTTATTTACATTTCATTTCTCACCATGGGCTCTCCGCTCATCATCTATCTTTTTGTAGCTTTCTGGATGAACGTGAAAAATTATATTTTCAGCAGGAAGAGAAACCCCCTGCGGCAGTAGGATGTGAGGAGTAAAAAATTTAAAAATTAAAAGCTCACAAAGCAGCTCTTAACCTCACTAATTTTTCCAACAAAGGCTCCAGTAGATTTAACCTAAGCATATTGGCACCATCACTTTTAGCAACTGCGGGGTTGGGATGTGTTTCTATAAACAAACCATCAGCGCCTGTGGCAATAGCGGCTTTGGCAATGGTTTCTATCAATTCAGGATTACCGCCGGTAATACCAGCGGCCTGGTTAGGCTGTTGCAGAGAATGGGTACAGTCCATGATAACCGGAACATTAATTTCTTTCATCCAGGTAATATTACGGTAATCAACTACCAGGTCCTGGTAGCCGAAACTGTTTCCTCTTTCAATTAAACCTACTTTGTTGTTGCCGGCATTTTTAATTTTATCAACTGCAAATTTCATGGACGGACCATTTAAGAACTGGCCTTTTTTTACATTCACAATTTTGCCGGTTTGGGCGGCAGCAACCAGCAAGTCTGTTTGCCTGCACAAAAATGCCGGGATCTGTAAAATATCTACATAGTCAGCTGCAATAGCGGCTTCCTCATGTGAATGAATATCACTGGTAGTTGGCAGAGAAAAGTGATCACCTACTTTTTTAATCAGTTTCATTGCTTCTTCATCGCCAATTCCCATAAAGGATGATGCGCTGGTACGATTAGCCTTGCGGTAAGACGCTTTAAAAATATATGGAATGCCAAGGCGTTTACAAATGCCACTTACTTTTTCTGCCACTTCCATT
>JANPJW010000307.1:0-14210 GCA_031425715.1 Chitinophagaceae bacterium
AAAATTTCTATTTTTTATGGCTGTCAAAATGAGATTACAAAGACATGGTTCCAAGAAGAGACCATTCTACTTCATCGTTATTGCGGATGCCCGCAGTCCTCGTGATGGAAAATTTATTCAGAAACTAGGTTCTTACAATCCTCTGACCGTTCCGGCTACAATCCAGATCGATCGTCAGAAAGCATTGGATTGGTTACAGAAAGGTGCTCAACCCACCGATACTGTACGCCGTATCCTTTCTTTCAAAGGAGTGTTGTTCCTTAAGCATTTACTTCGTGGTGTAGGCTTAGGCTTATTTGATGAAGCAACTGCAATGGAGAAATTCACCGCATGGAGTACTGAACACGAAGCACATGTTTCACGCCGTTCAGGTGCGCACAAAAAAGGTCGCATCGAAAAACGCAACGTTCCTGTAGTACGTAAAGTTGAAGAAAAAATTGAAGAAACCCCGGTAGCTGAAGAAGCCCCGGCAACTTCAGAAGAACCGAAGACAGAAGAATAAATTACCTCTGCCTCTAAATTCTTAGTCCTGCTTTTTAGTGGGACTTTTTTTTAACGTTGATCAAAAGGATTTTCACAGATTTCGCTGAAGCTATGCACGGAGGCTGGGTTCAATATTATTTTTTTTGAGCCCGGCATTGGTATTTCATAGCGTCATCGTTGCGTCGCACACTTATACGGTATACCTTTGTGCAACAATGCAACTATTGTAAAACATCACAAAATTTTTTGCGCATACAAGTATGAGCCAATATTTTAAGATAGGAAAGTTTGCTGCCAGCCACGGGCTGGATGGTACATTGGTACTGGCGCATAGCCTCGGTAAAAAAACGACGCTGCCCGGCCTGGAAGCTTTGTTTTTAGAAACATCTACAGACAACTTCATGCCTTACTTTATAGAAACTACATCTGCCAAAAACGATGCAGAAACTTTTGTAAAAGTAGAAGGCATCCATACCAAGGAACTAGCACGGAAGCTTACGCCCAAAGATGTGTGGATGGCAGCTGCAGATTTTGAAAAATTTGCAGCCAAATCGTCCCCCATTTCTATGCTCGGTTACGACCTGATTGACGGTGAAACCAACCTCGGCGAAATAATTGAAGTAATAGAACAACCGCACCAGATACTTTGCGCTATTTTGTACAACGGTAACGAAGCACTGATCCCTGTGCATGAGAACAATCTTATTAAAATGGATCAGAAAAATAAAAAAGTTTATGTAGAAGTCCCCGATGGCCTATTAGAAATTTACGGGTAGGCCTCAAAAAATGTAGCAATAAAATTTTTACCAGCAGTTATGACGTTTCACACAAAAGATATTTCTCACAATAATTTTCTTGTAACCGGCGGCGCTGGTTTTATCGGCAGCCACATTGCAGCTTACCTTTTACAAAATGGTGCAGCCACAGTGCGGGTGTTGGATAATCTTACAAATGGTTTTCAAAAGAACCTCGATGCGCTTCGGCATTATCCAGGATTTGAATTTATAGAAGGGGATATAAGAAACGAAGCCACCTGCCAGCAAGCATGCGCAGGTATGCACTTTGTGAGCCACCAGGCTGCCCTCGGCTCCGTTCCAAGGAGCATCAAGGAACCCGTTTATTTTAATGAAGTGAATGTGGGTGGCTTTGTAAATATGCTCAAGGCTGCCACAGATAATAAAGTGCAACAATTTGTATATGCCTCCTCTTCATCAGTCTATGGAGATGAGCCTACATTGCCCAAGCAGGAAGACAGGGTTGGTAATTGTCTATCGCCGTACGCCGCCACCAAAAAAACAAATGAACTCTATGCACAAATCTTTGCCGATGTGTATGGCCTCAACGTCATGGGCTTTCGGTATTTTAATATTTTTGGGCCAAGGCAAGATCCGGATGGTGCGTATGCTGCAGTAATCCCCTTGTTTGTAAAAGGTATTTTGAAAAGAACTCCCGTTTACATCAATGGCGATGGCGAGCAAACAAGGGATTTTACGTTCGTAGACAATGCTGTGCAGGTAAATGTAAAAGGTATGCTCACCAGTAATAAAGAAGCCTTGAAAAAAGTGTACAACGTAGCAGTGGGCGAAAATTTTTCGGTGAACGATTTGTACAAATCCTGCAAGCTGCAGCTAGAAAGCAATTGGGAAGCCACTTACCGGGAAGCAAGAGCAGGTGACATTCGAAATTCGCTGGCTGATATTTCGCTTGCAAAAAGCCTTTTAGATTATCAGCCAACCAAAAATTTCAGAGAAGGACTTTCAGAAACCATCGAATTTTTTAAGCAGGTTTATACCACTTGATAATAAGTAGACAGTACATGGATTATTTGTTATCTATTATTCAATTATCAGTTTATCATTATTTAACCCATCATTCATTTCATTTATGCCCTTTATAGAAACAGGATTTCCCGGTCTCCTTATTTTTGAGCCAGTTGTATTTGAAGACAACCGTGGTTATTTTTTTGAGAGTTACAATGAAAGTATTTGCAAAGCCGGTGGCGTAAATATTGCCTTTGTGCAGGATAACCAGGCGCAGTCTTCATACGGAGTGATCCGGGGGCTTCACTATCAGCTCGATCCTCACGCCCAAACAAAATTTATCCGGGTACTCAGTGGCGCCATCCTGGATGTTGTGGTGGATATTCGAAAAGGGTCTCCCACATTTGGCAAAAGTTATTCGCTCGAATTATCAGCCCATAATAAGTTACAATTGCTGGTGCCAAAAGGTTTTGCACATGGCTATTCTGTGCTCTCGCCCACTGCAGAAGTATTTTATAAATGTGATACTTTTTACAACAAATCTGCTGAGGGAGGGATTCTATACAACGATCCGGCTTTGCTAATTGATTGGAAGATCCCTGCAGAGAAACAAATCATTTCAGATAAGGACCTTGTGCATCCTACACTGGAGGACTGTATCAATAATTTCACTTTTGTAGCTTAGTAATTTACCATGAGGCCAATAAAAAATATACTCGTAACAGGAGCAAGCGGCCAACTAGGCAGTGAGTTTCATGTTCTGAAAACAAACTATCCCGACTATAATTTTTTATTTGCTAAGAGGCAGGATCTGTCTATCCAGGATGATGCAAGTGTAGCAAATTATTTTGGCTCTCATCATATTGACTGCTGTATCAACTGCGCAGCGTACACAGCAGTAGACAAAGCTGAAACAGAGCAGCAGGAGGCCATTGCCATCAATGCCACAGCCGTTGGTAATCTTGCGGCCATTTGTAAACAACAGCAGGCACTCTTCATACATTTTTCTTCAGATTATGTTTTTAATGGCAGCGCCAGCCAGCCCTATAAAGAAACAGATGCCACAGACCCGGTAAATTTTTACGGAAAAACGAAGTTGATGGGTGAGCAGGCCGCCATCACGAACAATAAGGATGCTATTATTATTCGTACTTCCTGGGTATACAGCAGTTTTGGAAAAAACTTTGTGAAGACCATGCTTCGTCTCATGAACGAAAAGGAAAGTATTGGGGTAGTGGCAGATCAGTTTGGCTGCCCAACTTATGCCGCCGACCTCGCAACAGCGGTGATGCAGATAATTACAGGCGGCAAGTACAGCCCGGGTATTTATCATTATTGCAACGGAGGCGTTATAAGCTGGCACGAATTTGCAAAAGCCATCAAAGAAATCAGTGGAAGCAATTGCAACGTGAATGCTATTGAAACAAGTGCCTATCCCACACCTGCAGCAAGGCCACATTATTCTGCTTTGGAGACCACAAAAATGAAGCAAGCATTTAGTGTAGATATTTTGCCATGGAAAAAAAGTTTACAAAACTGCCTGTCTCTATTACACCCCACAATTTAATTGTTGGTTTGAATTTTAATAAGATAATCAAATAGGCTTATCTCAGAGGCTATCAGTAATTTTTTTCGAAGGCGATAGCGGCTGATTTCAACCCCTCTCACAGAGATATTCATCAATTGGGCAATTTCTTTGCTGGACAGGTTCATACGCAGGTAGGCACAAAGTTTCAATTCGTTGCCGGTAATGGTGGGGTGTTCCTTCTTTAGTTCCACTAAAAAATCGCTTTGCACTTTGTCGAAATGTTTTGAAAAATTCTCCCACTCCTTATCCATATTGTCATCCTCACCAAGAGTTTTGATCATTTTTTTTAGCTCCATCGTTGCCACCGGATTGTCCAGCCCCTTCATAACCTGTGTGAGTTGACTTTTAATTTTAGCGATCAATTCCCCTTTTTTTACCAGGTGCATGGCAGAGGATGCGAGTTCAGAATTTTTATAATTTATTTCAGCTTCCAGTTTTTCATTACCAAGGGCCATTAACTCCGTCTCCACTTTGTTTTTTTCCAGTTCATGAATGTAAAGCAGGCGTTGCTGCTTTTCTTCAAACCTTAAGCGCTGCACTTTAAATTTTCTTTTCAACCATTTGTAAAGTAGGAACAGTAGCATAGCTGTAATGATCAAATATAGCAGCACCGACCAGGATGTTTGATACCACGGGGGTAGAATAGTAAAAGTGTAAACCGCCATTTCGGATTCATTGCCCAGGCTATTCCTCGCTTCTGCTTCAAAAACATATTCGCCGGATGGAAGATTGGTGTATTCTTTTTCTGTTCTTTTTGTCCAATCGCTCCAGTTATTGTCAAAACCTTTTAAGCGGTATCTATAGCTAAGGTTAGACTGAGATCCAAACAGTATAGACGAAAATTCAATGTGTATTGTTTTCCAGTCGTGGCTGAGTTTAGGAGTAGCTTTACCGTTCTGTACCTGCTTGTAATTTACTTCATTAAAATATCCACCAAATAACACGCTATCCTTTTGCCCCGAAATGCTGACCATCCTTATTTGTATCGGCAGCCTGGAGCGTGTCTGTTTGTACTTTTCGTAGTTGATGTGAAAGAAGCCCTTTTCACCGGCAAGAAAAATATTTCGGGCATCTAAGGCATTGATAAATTCGAAACCGCTTAACATTTTAGTATCTAATTCGGGCAGGTAAACAACAACAGATTGCTTTCCTGTCTCGTCTATTACCCCAAGACTTTTTTCATGTATGAACCAAATATTACCTTCTTTATCTTCTTTTAAATAGCGGATGCTTTGTGTACCCAGCAGTTTTTTATAGTATGCCGATGGGAAAAAAATATTTTTGGAATCATCATACTCATAAATACCTTGCTCGGTGCCTACTACCAGGCGGTTTTTGATTTTATAGACATGGTTGTTTAAGGTAGAGGGTAAGCCTTGATTCACGGTATAACTTTCCTGTGTATAGTTGCCACCTGGTTTTGGTGATATTTTGAAGACGCCATGGTAGGGATGCGAAACCCAAATGTTGCTTTGATTGTCTATGGTCACAAACCGGCAGGATTCTTCAAAATCCTTTAATTGCTTGTCAAAAACAAATTGACCGTTAACGAATTTAAAAAAGCTGAGTCCCTTATAGTTGCCGGCCAGGATATCGTAGCCGGAAACGCCACCGGTAGGTACAAATGTCCAGAACCCTGGCTCCCCGGAAATGGGCACGGCCTTGTTGTCTTTAACCACAAATGCTCCTTCATGGTGTCCTAGTAGTAATTGACCATTGATCTCCGCCAGCGTCCAACTTTGGCCTTTGGTATTGTTTACAGGTTTAAAATCCCCTTTGCTAAAACTAAGATCTTGCAGGTTTTGAAGCGGAACGCTGAAAAGCCCGTTAGATGTCCCTATATATAGCTGCCCGTTACTTATGATAGAAGTATAACCGGAGCCGTCTTGTTGTGCAGGTCTAATCTGTTTAATTGAACTATTGTAGGTCACAAGGTCTATTCCATTATCCAGCCCAAACCAGAGATTGCTTTTACTGTCCAGGAAAATACTGAGCACATTGTTGTTTTGTAATCCCTCTTTGGTAGAAAAACTCTGTATAAGGTTACCCTTAAAGTCGATGATATAAGCGCCACTATTACTGGTTGCCAAAGCAACCTGGTTATTGTTAATGCGGGTGGCAGCATAAATTCGCTCACTTTTAAACAGAGCATTATTAGCAGTTGTAATTACATTTACACCTCCCTTGTCCAGGATAAAAAGTCCATTTTTCAAAGTGGTTACAAGTGCACTGTCAGCATTGATGGCCAAAATTGATGTAACAGGGTCTCCGGCGGGCATAGCATTGCCTTTTATCGCTATCCAACCCGATCCGTCAAACCTTTTTAAGCCCGCCTTGTTATCCTGTGCATACAGTTTTCCATTGCAGATGCCCAGGTAGTTCCATTCATACTCCGGGTAAAAAACGCTGACTTCGCCGTTGTAGAGTGTAAAAATTTTATTGGTAGAGCGGAAATAGAGGGTATCCGAGTAATTCACAATATCCCAAACGTCACCAAAGGATTTATCCTTTGGTTTAAGTTTGCCTAACAGGGAGTGAAATTGAAGTTCACCATTAGCCGTAGGAGAAAAATAGCCCATTTCATCCTGGCCCCCTACATAAATTCGATTATCGGGGCCAATCTCCACCGAGCGCACAATGGTTTTATTAGGTAGCGGATAAACGTTCCAGTTTTTGCCATCAAAGGAAATAAGTCCCTCATTATTGGCAAAATAGAGCATACCATTTTTGGCCTGTTTAATATCCCAGTTTTGCAAGCCTGCCCCATAAGTTTGCCGGCTATAATTGAAAACGTCTGGCAAGCCAATGGTATTTTGGCAAAAAACCTGAAGCGGAAAAAAAATAATAATAGTCAATACTCTCATATCCTTGCATCAAATATATGAGAAACTCTTAAAAACTCGAGTGATGTAGTTTTGATGTAGATTAACTGTATTGCAAATGAGCATCTTACATTTTTTGATGTAGTAATGATGTGGGTTATTTTATTGAATGTGTCGTAGTAAAAACTTATTTTTAGGAAACTAAACTTGCCTTCTTCATACTTAAAACGATTGCTTATGAATTTAAAATTCACCTTGCTGTGTATAAGCATTTTTCTGGGAAGTATTCTCCACCAGACAATGGCACAAAATATCGAGGTCTCCGGTACTGTAAATAACAAGACCACCGGCGACGGTTTGGTGGGTGTTACGATAGTAGTAAGCGGCACCAACACATCCACCCTCACGGATGCTAACGGAAAATTTGCTATCTCATCTCCCAAAGGCGCTACGCTTGTATTCACCTACACAGGCATGGATGCCGTTCGTTTTGTGGTTACAAAGCCTGAAGTAATCACCATCAGCATGGATGGTGCAGGCAAAAACATGGATGAAGTAGTTGTTGTTGGTTACGGCACCCGGAAGCGAAAAGATCTCTCTACCGCAATTTCCTCGGTAACAGCTAAAGACATTACCTCTACTCCAACCGCAGATGCAGCTCAGGCCATCCAGGGCAAAGTATCCGGCGTAACAATCGTTCAGGGCAGCGGTGCCCCCGGCGGAACAGGGGGAACAGGAATCAGGATCAGGGGAATTTCTTCCCTTACCGGTACCAATAACCCCTTGATAGTGGTGGATGGCTATCCCTTACCCGATCAATCTGCCGATAATATTTTGAACTCATTTGGCACAGGCGACATTGAATCCATTGATGTATTAAAGGATGCGGGCGCTCTGGCAATTTATGGCGTTAGAGCTTCCAATGGTGTTATTATTATTACAACAAAAAGGGGCAAGGCTGGTAAAACAACTCTTAGCCTCGATGTATACAGGGGCATTCAGCAGGCATGGCAGCTGCCAAAAATGCTAAATGCAAGGGAATATGCCATTGCCAATACGGAGGCCCTTATCGCCAGTGGGCTACAGCCTCTTACCAAATTGTCTGACTTTGACGCCATTGAGGCTCAATATGGCAAAGGAACAGACTGGCTGGATCTGATATTTAGGAGGGCAGCAATCCAAAGTGTAAACCTAACCGCAAGTGGCGGTTCTGAGAAAGCACAGTATTCTTTTTCTGCGGGTTATTTTAAACAAGATGGTATCGTTTATAAAACCGATTTCGAACGTTTTAACCTGCGCTTTAACGGCGATGTAAAAGTAAATAGCAGGATAAAGTTTGGCAACTCTATAGCACTCAATAAATTTATTGAGTATGGCGCCGACACTTACACGCCGTTTAACAGTGTAATTATTTTAGCGTCGACTGCGCCGCCAACGGTAAAGCCTCGTAATGACGATGGTACCTACGCCGGCGGTGTGGGAAGCATAGATGGGTATGATGAACCAAATCCTATTTATCAATTGGAAGTGCCGAGGAATAAGAACGTAAAATACCGTATCAATGGAAACATTTTTACAGAAATAAATTTGCTTAAAGAGCTTAAGTTCAAAGCAATGTTTGGTGGAGATTTTACTTACCAGGAAATTAATAATTTCAACCCGGCCACCCCTTCCTCTGGCGGAAGACCCAATAACCTAACTGGCTATTTTGTTCAAAAGGGGCTGAATCCAGATTACCTGGCCGAATACACGCTCACATTCGACAAGACATTTAGCGAAAAACATAAGGTGAATGCTGTGGCCGGTTACACTTTTCAGGAAAGCAGATATTCTTATGTGTTTGCCGGTAGAGGGGGACAGTTTACGCAGCTTATACCTGCCCTGAGCGACCAGGTTTTTACCCCTACTGATTTATCTCAAATTTATAATGGTGCAGAAGATGGAATAGGTACCCGCTATATCTCTTACATAGGAAGGGTTAACTATGATTTTGATGGTAGAGGAAGTTTCGGCTTTTCAATAAGAAGGGATGGCAGTTCTAATTTTGCCCCCAAAAATAAATTCGCAGTATTTCCTGCCATATCAGCTTCCTGGCGTTTAACGCAGGAGAAATTTCTGCAAAATACGACTTGGTTAAATGAATTAAAAATAAGGGCAAGCTTTGGTTATGTGGGAAATCCTAATGCAAGGCCAAATTCTTATATACAGGCTATTAATCAAAGTTTTCAGTACACATTTGGTAACTCTGCCGGTTCTGGCGGTGTTGTGCCTGGTGCTGCTCCAAGCCGCACTTTTAACCCCGATATCAAATGGGAAAAGAACGAACAGTTAAATATTGGCTTGGATGGAAGTATGTTTAAAAATAAGCTTGGCTTTTCTTTGGACGTTTACCAACGCCGCTCAAAAGACCTGATTCTTGATGTAGCCCCGTCGTTTGTGTCTGGGACTTTTGAATCTGTACCTTTTAACACAGGAACTTTACAAAACAGGGGGGTTGACCTCAGCTTAAATGGACGCATCGTGGCTACCAAAGATTTTAATTGGAACGCCAATGCTGTGGTGTCAGCTTACAGAAACGAAATAATCTCCCTCGGTTTGTCTAGTCCGCTCAATGGTGGTTTTGCCAGAATTTCAGGAGGTAGTTTAAGGGTGGAGCAAGGCTTACCTGCAAACTTCTTCTATGGTTTTGTTACAGAAGGGATTTTTCAATCAAGAAAAGAAATTGCAGAGCATGCTGTGCAAACTGCAGGAAATGATCCAACAACAAGCACCGCACCAGGAGATATTAAGTTTAAAGACATCAATGGGGATGGCATTATCAACGACCAGGATCGCACATACATAGGAAACTCCAACCCAACATTTACCTATGGCTTAACCAACACGATGAGCTACAAAAATTTTGAATTAACTGTCTTTATCCAGGGCTCCGATGGAAATAAGGTGTTGAATTTTACCCGCTGGTACACAGAAGGAGGTGTAAGTAACGGTAATTATTCAAATGCTGTTATTGGAAGATGGACAGCACCCGGTACAAGCAATTCAATGCCCAGGCTGGCTTTGAATGATCCGAACGGAAACAACCGTGTATCAGACAGGTTTGTAGAAGACGCTTCCTATTTGAGGATCAAAAATTTACGTCTTGCCTATACTATCCCTACCCGTTGGGCAGATTACCTAAAACTAAAAAGAACACAGTTGTATGTGAGTTCACAAAACCTGTTAACGATCACCAATTATTCTGGTTTCGATCCTGAAGTGGGCGGTGGGGTTGATTATGGATTTTACCCACAAGCAAGAACATTCTTAGCAGGAATCACAGTTGATTTTTAATAAAAAAACTATTCAGTTATGATAAAGATATTTTTAAAACGCTTTTTGCTGCTGGTCCTGGTAGGCTCTACGTTCACACAATGTAAAAAAAGCTTGCTGGAAATAGAACCTACTATTCCATTAATTACTGTTGACAATTACTACAAGAATGAAGTAGAAGCCGTCAACGGTGTTAATGCTGCTTACACTCCTTTGTCTGCCATTTATAATGGTACTGCCTGGCACCTGGGAGATATCATGAGCGATGATACCGACCTCGGTGGCGGTGGCGGTGGAGATGGATTGGAAACTGCAGAGTTAGACAACTTCAACGTTACTTCCTTCAACCCCATCATAGGTACATTGTGGGCACAAAGCTATTTTGGAATTTTACGGGCAAACCTCGTAATTGAAAGGGTACCCTTAGTACCTGTGATGAACGCCGATGTTAGAAAAAGAAGCATTGGCGAAGGGCATTATTTAAGAGCCCTATACTATTACCACCTGGTAAGAATTTTTGGAGACATTCCATTGTACACAAATGTCATCACTGCAGAGCAAGCTGCAACCATCAGCCGTTCTCCCAAAAAGCAGGTGTACGATACCATCATTAAGGATCTGAAAATGGCAGAAATTTTATTGCCCAATACCAATAACCTTTTGGCTAACAAAGGTCGTGCAACTGCAGGCTCCGCAAAAGGTTTATTGGCCGCTGTATACTTAACCCTCGGCGATAAAACAAATGCGGCTGTCAAAGCAAAAGAAGTAATAGACAACAGAGCACTGTATGGTTACAACCTATACGCAGATTATGGAGATAATTTTAAACTTCAAAATGAAAACGGACAAGAATCCATGTTTGAAGTACAGTACAGAAGTGGCGGCGGTCAGTTCAGCGATTTCGGGGCCGGCCAAAAATTAAATACCTTCTTTGCACCAAGGTCTCAAAATATAGTTCAGTCTGCAGGCTACGGTTGGAATGTACCAACCAAAGATTTTGCAGACAGTTACCAAAAAACAGGTGCCGCCTACAGTACCATCATCGATAAAAGGCGACCTTCTTCTATGTGGGTACCAGGAGATACTTATGATAGTTATACCCAGCCTGCACAGCTCATAGGATCTCCTCTTGGTTTAAATGTTAGAAAATATTTTGTGCCCATCGCCAACACGCTGGGTGATAATGGAGGCTGGACATGTGCGTTGAATGTACCGATTATGCGCTATGCAGAAGTACTGCTGATTTACGCAGAGGCAGCAGGCCCTGCCCTGGGCAAGGCAAGCGCCGACCTCGTAAGGGCAAGAGCCGGGTTAGCACCATTGGCGAACGGTCTTTCTGAGGCTCAATACCTGGAAGCGATTTACAAAGAGCGTAGGTTAGAATTTGCTTTTGAAATGCATCGTTGGTACGATCTGTTACGTCATCCCGATCCCAACTATTTTATAACCGTTTTAAAGGCGGCTGGGAAAACCAACGTTCAGCAAAAACACAGGTTCATGCCTATACCACAGGGAGAAAGAGACAAGAATCCAAACCTCAGTCAAAATGATGGGTATTAAAAACGCTTTAAAAAATTAGTATGAAAAAAATAATTATATCATCAATATTAATACTCACTTTAGGAGCCCTGTTGGTGCAATGCACCAAAGATGAGCTCGGGCTCGTGGGGTCTGCCTCGGTAGCAGATTTTTCTTTCAAAATTTTGCCGCTGCAGGATACGTTGCCCTTTGCATCTAAAGTAACTTTTACCAATGCAAGCCAGGAAGCTACCCAGTATCAATGGGATTTTGGAGACAACACACCTGTTTCTTCGGAGAAAGATCCTGTGCATACGTATGCTACCGGCGGCGAGTACTCGGTGAAATTAATTTCTGTGGGTACCAATGGCAACAATACCATCACTAAGAGAATTTTTGTGATAGACGCCTGTCAAAATGATTTTTTTAACAAGCTTACTGCCTGTGGAAATTTGGTGTGGACATGGAGTGGAGATGCTGACGCTATCAGGGTTTTATCGGAAGATGGAAGCCAGGTATTTTTTGCCGGGCCTGCGGCCGATTGCCAGAAAGATGATTTGTATAAGTTCTATAAGGATGGCAAGTTTGAGTATGATGCCAATGGCCAAACTTTTGATGCGCAGGCAGGGTTTAGTTGCCAGGCGCCAAAAGCCAATGCCACCGGGTTTAAAGTAGTGAACAAGACTGGCCAGTTACCTGCCATCATTTTAAATAATATTGCAACAGGTTCGCCATTTATAGGCACAACAGATGTTGTAGAAAACAATAAATATGAAGTCGTTTCCTTCACCGCCGACGATATGATTTTGAGAGGAAGGATTGCAGGAACAGGTGGACAAAGGCTGGAAATAAAAATGAAAAAAGTGGTCGCATTAACTTTGGACAATATCAAAGCAATATTAAATGGCGGCGGCAGCAAAAGCTGGAAACTTGATCCAACTCCGGGTGCCAACGCTATCGTTGTGGGAACAGAGGCAAACCCTTCTGAATATTTTCAAGGTGGCCCGCTAGAGGGTACCTGCCAAACGGATGATTTTTACACGTTCACAACGGCAGATAGAATTACTTACAACGCAAACGGCTCTACATTTAATGGCGGTAACATTGCACCCAATTACAATTGCGGCTCAGACAGATCTTTTAGCAATGTTGCGTTCACCTTTACTGCAACTACCGGTGGCGTGGCGGGTTTAGCCACCATTCGTTTGCCACAACCTCCACCAGCTATGTTTATTGGAACTACCGATGTGCCAACAGAAAACGTTTATCGCATCATCGAGATATCGCCTACTAAACTCCTGCTAAGAGCCGGCAATGGCACCAGTACCGTATTCCAATTCAAATTTATTCCACAGTAAAATACTTCATCATGCAAAACAAATTTAGAATGTACTCAGTCATCTCACTATTATGTGCAGCATTTTTTGCCTGCACGGAAAAAACAGATGTTCCCGCCTTAAAGCCAATTGAAAAGCCCGTAGATAAAAATTGGGCTTTTGAGGCCGTACCTACCTGGGAAGATAATTTTAATGGAACGGGCCTGCCCGATGGCACCAAATGGAGTTACGATGTAGGAGGATCTGGTTGGGGCAACAATGAACTTCAATATTATACCAACAATGGCAATGCCCGCCAGCAAAATGGTAACCTCGTTATTGAAGCTAAAAGAGAGAACAATTCTGGCAGGGAGTATACTTCAGCAAGAATTGTGACCAAGGGAAAAGGTGATTTTTTATACGGAAGAATTGAAGTACGGGCAAAACTACCAAGAGGGCGTGGTACATGGCCTGCTATATGGATGTTGTCTACAGACGCTCAATACGGTACCTGGCCGGCTTCTGGCGAAATAGACATCATGGAGCATGTGGGATATGACCCTACCAAAGTGCACAGCAGCGTGCATACAACTGCCTTTAACCATACCCGCAATACACAGAAATCGGCATTTAAAATGGTGCCCGATGCTATGGATGCGTTTCATATTTACCGCATAGACTGGACACCCTATTCTATAAAATCTTTTATAGACGGAGAACAGTATTTTGAATTTGTAAACCAGGGTAACGGTTTTACGGTATGGCCATTTGATAAAGCCCAACACCTGATTTTGAATATTGCTGTTGGTGGCAACTGGGGCGGTGTGCAGGGTGTTGATAATACAATATTTCCTGCCAAACTAGAAGTAGATTACGTGAAGGTTTATAAAATGATCCCTTAAAATTATTGTTGCCAGGCTCTTGCAGCCTGGCAACTTTTTTAATCGATCGATCAAATTATTTTGCCATAAAAATTTTATACATGAAAAATTTCTACACTTTACTCACCGCCTTACTACTTTCAGCCGTTGGTATTGCACAAACCCAAATGAACCTACCGGTTACTTTTGATGATGCTACCGTAAACTATGGTTTGGTAGGCTTTGGTGGTGCTGAGCAATCTACGATTGTGACAGACCCTACGCTTGCTACCAACAAGGTTGCAAAAGTTATTAAAACCAATACAGCCGAGTTGTGGGCAGGAACTACAGTTACTGCAGTAGCAGGCACGGTACAAACCGGCTTTAGCAGCAACATACCATTTACCGCAACAGAAAAGAAAATGAATGTGCGGGTATGGTCTCCACATGCAGGTATAAAGGTTCGCTTAAAAGTAGAAGATAAGAATGATGTTACCCGTTCTGTAGAAACCGAAGCTACGGTAACAACAGCCAGCGGCTGGCAGACCCTG
>JANPJW010000308.1:0-3347 GCA_031425715.1 Chitinophagaceae bacterium
GATGCGTTTGTCCAGCCGCCACTCCTCCACTTCTGCAATCAACGCCACGCCTTCGTTCATGGTAATGGCGAGTGGTTGTGCGCCACCCATGCCGCCGAGGCCGGCAGTTACATTCAACGCTCCTTTGAGCGTGCCGCCAAAATGTTTATGGGCGATGGCTGCATAGGTTTCATAAGTCCCTTGCACAATGCCCTGGCTGCCGATGTAGATCCAGCTGCCGGCGGTCATTTGTCCATACATCATCAGGCCTTTCTTTTCCAGTTCGTCAAAATGTTTCCAGTTGGCCCAGTTGGGCACCAGCTGGCTGTTGCTGATGAGTACCCTAGGTGCATCTTTGTGTGTCTTTAAAATGCCCACAGGTTTGCCACTTTGTATGAGCAGGCTCTCGTCGTTCTCTAATATTTTTAGGGCCTTGATGATATTGTCCAGTGCTTCAAAGTTGCGGGCGGCTTTGCCACGGCCTCCATACACGATGAGGTCATCGGGGCGCTCGGCCACTTCGGGGTCGAGGTTGTTCAGCAACATTCTTAAGGCCGCTTCCTGCACCCAGCCCTTGCAAGATATTGCGGACCCCGTGGGTGTCTTGTATTTTACGGCATCATAAGTTTGTGCAACAGGCATAAAAAGTTTGTTTAATATTGGGTTTTTTGGCTATGGCAAAGTTGAGGCACAGCTGTTACAAAGGATTGTAAATTACTAAAAGCTGCCTGATAAATATATTTAAAGAATTACCTTTGGCGGTCTGTATGAAGGGTATTGGTTAAACAAAAATTACCGGCTGCAGGGCAGTAAATAAAAAACAAAGAACTGATGGATATTATAGAAAGTTTATTGGAGGCGCTGGAAGTTTCCCCGCAAAATATACCCCTTCGCCTGCAGGTGGCAGACATGATGCTGCAGCAAGGGCGAAACGAAGAGGCAGCCAATCAATATAAATTTATATTGAATATAAAGGCCGATCACAAGCGGGCGCAGGCTGGCCTTGGCACGGCCTACTACCAGCAACAAAAATTTTCGGCCGCCATTGTTGTTTTTGAACAAATAGAAGCTTTGGGACTGCCCGAAAGGCTGCTGTATATCAAAAGCCTGATAAAAGAAAATTCTATCAGCCAGGCAGTAGAAGCTCACCAGGCGCTGATGGAGATGTACCCCGGATTTTCTGACGAAGAGATAGACAAAGTACTGCGCATACCGGCCTCGCCCGACGAAATGGAGGGACTATTTGATGATTTTGAAGACGATGAGGAGTATTTCATGGAAAAGCCTACTACCAAATTCGCAGATGTAGGTGGTATGAAAAAGGTGAAGGAAGAAATTTCCATCAAAATCATTCAGCCTTTAAAAAACCCGGAATTATACAAAGCGTTTGGCAAAAAAAGTGGCGGCGGCATTTTGTTGTATGGCCCGCCAGGCTGTGGCAAAACATTTATAGCCAAAGCAACTGCCGGCGAAATTGATGCCCGCTTTATCAATATTGGTTTACACGATATACTGGATATGTGGATTGGCAACAGTGAGAAAAATCTACACGACGTGTTTGAACTTGCCCGACGGAGCGCACCCTGCGTACTGTTTTTTGATGAAGCCGATGCCCTGGGTGGCAGCCGCAGCGATATGAAGCAATCTGCTATGCGGCATGTGATCAACCAGTTTTTAGCCGAGCTGGATGGTGTGGATGCCGACAATGAAGGTGTGTTGGTGCTGGCTGCCACCAATGCTCCCTGGAATATTGATGCTGCCTTTAGAAGACCCGGCAGGTTTGACCGGGTTATATTTGTGGGCCCACCAGATGATGAAGCAAGAGAAGATATTTTGAAATCATTGTTGCAAGACAAGCCGGCCGTAGATATTGATACCCGCAAGATAGCAGCGGTTACTGCCGATTACTCCGGTGCAGACTTAAACGCCATCATCGACATTGCGGTAGAAGAAAAACTGTGGGAATCTATCAGCAAGGGAAGCGTGCAACCCATCCATACTAAAGACCTTTTAAACGCCGTAAAAAAACACCAGCCCACCACCAAGGAGTGGTTTGCATCTGCCCGCAACTATGCATTGTACAGCAATGAGTCTGGGGTGTACGACGATATTTTAAAATACCTGAAGATCAAAAAATAAAGCGTCACCCTACGCCCCTATTCATGAACGAAACGGAAGCAAATTTAGAAAGAGCCCGGCTGCTGTTGCAACAAGGCAGAATTACGGATGCCGTGCAGCAAATAAAAAATGTGCTGCAGCAAGACCCGGATAATGTAGATGCCCTGGCACTGATGGCTCGCAGCCAGTTTGCACAAAAGAATTTTGAGGCGGGTATTGCTACCATGCAAAACGTGCTTGCCCTTGAACCTGCCAGTTATCATTTTTATTTATTGGGATTTGGATATTACAGCGCCGGCAAAAACGGCTTGGCCATGGAGGCGTTCCAGCAGTCGCAGTCTATGGACCCTTGGTTTGTGGAAAATTATGGTTTGATGTCGCATGTTTTGCTGGAGCAAAAAAAGTTTGCCGAAGGGCTGGAGATGGCCAATGAGGGACTGGCGATAGAACCGGAAAACATCACCTGTCTCAATGCCCGCTCTATAGCCTTGAACAAACTGCGCAAAACCGCCGATGCCATCGACACCATGCAAAATGCGCTGTCGCAGGACCCGGATAATGAATACACGCATTGCACCGTGGGGTGGAACTACCTGGAAAAAGGCCAGCACAAAACGGCTACCCGTCATTTTAAAGAAGCGCTGCGCATCAATCCTCAAATGCACAATGCACAGGAAGGTTTAAAAGAAGCTTTGAAGTCAAAAATTGCACCCTATCGCTGGTTGCTGATGTACAGTTTTTGGTTAAACAACCAGGGCAAAAAAATGCGGTGGATCATCCCTGTAGGTTTGTACCTGGCGGTGAGGGTTTCGTCTTCGCTGCTTCGGCTGCAGGGCGGTAATGAAAATATTGTAACCATTATAATAGCAGCGTATCTCCTGTTCATCCTCACTTCATGGCTCATTACGCCGCTGGCCAACTTCTTTTTGCTTTTTCATCCCGATGGAAAATATGCGCTCACCCCTACAGAAAAAATTACTGCCCGGAGTGTGATAGCTTCCCTAACAATGGGGCTGGTTTGTTTTGTGGTAGCGCTGTTATTACCAGATGAAAATAAAAACCTGGTATCTGCCAGTTACCTTGCTATGGCTGCCTTTTTGGCCATGAGTGTTCCCCTCGGCAACATACAATATCCCCTTTCATTTAAAAACTACGGCACGCAAAATAAAATTTCGATGCTGCTGGTGATGCTGGGAATTTTTACCGTGCTGCTGGCCTTTGTGTTTATGCCTGCGGCTTTGGTTGCCGGC
>JANPJW010000309.1:0-4041 GCA_031425715.1 Chitinophagaceae bacterium
TGTAATTGCCGGTATTGCTGTAATTTCCTTGTACTCTCAGAGACCCGTCATTGGTCAAGGTTCCGGCATTATCTACACTGCCTTGCACGGTAACCTGAGCGCCTGTCTGCATAGAAAAAGTAGCACCGCTCTGGATAGTCAGTTGCGCCTGGCTTTGGAAGCCAAGTAAGAGAAAGCCAACACCGGCGATTCTTAATTTTTTAGGTAACATATTATTTCGTTTTAATCAGTAACGTAAAACTAAACAAGTAGAGCACAATAAAGACATGAATTTATTATGTTGATACTTCTGTTTAGTAAACGGTTAGAGATAGGAAAATTAAAGGTTAAAAATATAGATTAAAAACCTATTTTATATACCACATAAGGGTTATTTTTTTTTAATCTCAATAATTTTCCGCTCGTGAAAATTTTTACCCGAAATTTGTTCAAAATAATACACTAGATGGCATTAGAAATAAAAGTTCCTACGGTTGGTGAAAGTATTACAGAAGTAACGCTGGTTAAATGGCTAAAAAATGATGGTGAGTGGGCAGATAGGGACGAGGTAATTGCAGAACTCGAGAGTGAAAAGGCAACATTTGAAATAAACGCCGAGCAAGCTGGAATGATAAGGCAGACTGCGAAAGAGGGTGATACGCTTGCAATTGGAGATTCGGTTGGGAGCATAGATACGGATGCCGCAAAGCCAGCAGCTTCCGAAGAGGCAGCGCCAGTTGCTGCTGAAGTTGCTCCCACTACTGAGAGCAAACCGCAAACCACCGGGGTTGAGCAAAAGCCGGCAGCTGGCAACAACGCCAACGCAGACTCCAGGGCGGCGGAAGTGAAAGCTACTCCCGTAGCTGCGGCTATCATTGCAGATAAAAAAGTAAATAGCCATAACATAGTGCCCTCTGGGAGCAACGGTAAAATAATCAAACAGGATGTACTGGCTGCCTTAAATAATCCTGGCCGACATCCTGAAAAGCCATTGTTTAGCCGGGAGGATAGGCCGGAAAAAATGAGCAACCTCAGAAAAACAATTAGCCGTAGGTTGGTAGAAGCAAAGAATTCCACAGCCATGCTTACAACCTTCAACGAAGTTGATATGGGGCCAATTATGGAAATTAGGAAAAAATTCAAAGATAAATTCAAAGAGCAGCATGGCGTTAATCTTGGTTTTATGAGTTTTTTTACCAAAGCCTGTTGTTATGCCTTGCAGGATTTCCCTGCCGTGAATGCTTACCTTGATGGGGAAAATATCATTTACCACGACTATTGCGATGTGTCTATAGCCGTGAGTGCTCCCAAAGGGTTAGTAGTGCCGGTAATTCGCAATGCCGAGAGCCTGAGCATGGCAGGTATCGAAGCAGCTGTAGTAGAACTTGCTACCAAAGCAAAAAATAACAAGCTCACTATAGAGGAAATGACGGGGGGAACTTTTACCATTACCAACGGAGGTATCTTCGGTTCGATGATGAGCACACCAATTATCAATATTCCACAAAGTGCTATTTTGGGGATGCACAATATTGTGGAGCGGCCTATGGCTGTAAATGGGCAAGTAGTAATCAGACCCATGATGTATGTAGCGTTAAGCTACGATCACAGGGTGATTGATGGCCGGGAGTCAGTTGGTTTTTTGGTGAGAGTGAAGCAACTGTTGGAAAATCCGGCTTTGTTACTCTTTGGTAAAGATCCATTAAATGCCTTGTTAGAAGTTTCACTTTAAATAATCCATCAGGCCGGTTTTAGCCGGCCTTTTTTTATATCATGGGGCGATCCTACTCTTACATATCCTCGGCTACTGCAATTGTGAATGCGTACAAAGAAGAGCAGCCGTTCGGCTATTTTATTAAGAAATTCTTTGCTAGCAATAAGAAGTTTGGATCACGGGATCGTAAAATTATTGCCAACCTTTGCTACTGTTACTTCAGAACGTATCAGCTCTTTAGAAAAGAAAAAACCGAGGATGCCATGCTCAAAGGATTTTTCCTTTGCGATACGAGTCATTCTTCTTTGTTGCAGGACCTCTCACCAGAACTCAATGAACTAATTGGAACATCTCTGGAGCAAAAAACTTTACACTTAGAACTCGAATTGATTAATATCATACCCTTCTCAGAGGAACTTGGAGAAGGGGTGAGCCCTTTGGAATTTGCGGCATCGTTTCTGCGGCAGCCCCTGCTCTTTCTAAGGGTTAGGCCAAATAAGATGGCCGCCGTGATAGAAAAAATGTCGAACGCAAACCTGCCGTTTGAGCAACTTACTCCAGCTTGCGTGGCATTACCCAATGCAAGTTCTGTAGAAAAAGTTTTGCTTTTAAATAAGGATGTGGTTGTACAGGATTTTAATTCTCAGCGAGTATTTGATTTCTTACAGACAATACCTGCTGACTTTTTTGAAAGTGGGAAAAAGGCGGTGTGGGATTGCTGTGCCGCCAGTGGCGGAAAATCAATTTTATTGTTTGATAGGTTGAATGGAAACATGCAACTCACGGTATCTGATATTCGAAAAACGATACTGCATAACTTAGAAGAAAGACTAGCGCAGGCAAGAGTTCCCATCCACAAAAAAATGGTTGTTAACCTGGAAGAACAATTGTCCCCCGGCACCATGGATAATTTCGATTTGATTATTTGCGATGTACCTTGCACGGGTAGTGGCACCTGGAGCCGTACACCTGAACAGCTTGCTTTTTACAACAATGAAAGCATTCTCCAATATGCACAAAAGCAAAAGGCCATTACCGGCAATGTTGCCATGAATTTGAAGCGTGGCGGACTGTTTTTTTACATTACCTGCTCGGTATTTAAAAAGGAAAACGAGGAAATTGTTGAAGGTTTACAGGCGGATGGTTCTTTAAAACTTTTGGACCAACAATATCTAAAAGGTTACGAAATGCAGGCAGATACTATGTTCGTGGCGGTGCTTCAAAAAATGGTTACTGCTCAATAGTAAGGTTGCCAGGCATACTGAACCTTTTTCCGGGCATCACAGTAAAATAGCCTCCGCTCAAAACCTGCTGGCTGCTGTTTAAAACACACTCCCCATTTACAACAGGATTGATAATGATGGTGCCGCCCGCCGGCAAGGCTACCGGGGGAATCAAACCTCCATCCCAATTACTTGCATCGCTCCATAGCCCATTACCCGTAAAAGTATAAGTAACGCAAGCGTTGCTGTGGTTGATAATTACAGGATCGAAGTAGAAACTGCTGTCTGTATTAATATTCATCTTTATCCTGTAACTGATCGTTAAAGGTGTGGGTAAAGCTGAAAGATCATCACTAAATGTAAAACTTCGGTTTTCGAAACTACCTGAACCATTTAGCGTTTGTATGCCGATATAATCAGGGTCTGTAGGCAGTTTACGCTGTATTTCAAAGTTCATGTTAGCGCTGTTTTTTACAGTAAAACTGATGGACGTGTTGCACCCGGCTTGCTGAATTTTTTGCTTATAAAATCTCTTCAATAATATTACAAAAGCTTTCTTCATGTCTGGAATGCCATAGCCCACCCGGTCGTCAGGTGTCATTGCCCTCGTGGCAGACTCTTGCAAGGCGCTGATGATGCCCATGTTGTTTTCTTCCGGAAAAGCTTGCCATAAGCAAGCGGTAAGGCCCGCCATATTGGGGCAGGCAAAGGACGTACCGCTGTTATAGGCCGGTTGCCCTGTATTGGCATTGGCTACTACAGCATTTAACCCTACTGCTGCCACACCCGGTTTTATTTGACCGTCGCTGCTGGGGCCATAACTGCTAAAAGCAGCAACATTTCCCAAAGTATCTACTGCACCTACAGATAAAACACTGTCTGCATCTGCTGGTGTAATTAAATAGTGCCAGGGCCTGGTTCCTTCATTACCATTTGCTGCTACAACAAGCATTCCTTTTCTTGCGGCCGCATCTGCTGCACGGGCACTGATTGTAGTGTTCCCATCCATATCGGCATAAGTATAATTGAGGGTTGGGTCCTGGAAATCATAGTAACCCAATGATATGCTGGCCATATCAGCACCGGAACTGTCTGCCCGTTCCAGGCCGGCTGCCAGGTTTTGTT
>JANPJW010000310.1:0-4139 GCA_031425715.1 Chitinophagaceae bacterium
AATGTTTTTTTAAATAACATTAACCTATGGTCTATCAATGGCGACGAAATAACAGCGTGCTGGAACCTCTATCACTGGCGGCAGCATTCCGGGTTGCCCGAATGCGTTTCACTTTATAATCCACCGCTTATTATTTACTGCCGGGCTTATGAGGCCGGCATCATAGCCGAAGATGAAATGTACAGCGGCATAATGACTAGTGAAAGTGTTAGATTATTATCAGCTAAAAAGAAGGCTTATCAAACTGCGGAGGATTATGAACAATTCCCTTTTATTCCCACCATGTTTGAGCGGGTGCGTGACTATATCCTGGATGTTGAATTGAAACGTGGCGACACGGCAACACCCCTTACGCCACTGGCTGCCAGTCTTGAAATGGTAGTCGGTATTCACCGGTTTTCGGCTATCCTGGCCGGGTTGGGAAAAACAAGTTTGTCTAAAGGCTACTATTATTGGATGTCTGATGAAGGACATAGCAAGCAGACTTTATTTAGTGCGTTGCTAAAGAAGTGTCATCCGATGCCCGGCGACACACAGGAGTTGTTTGACGTTGCTATGCAGCAGTTGCAGGTAACAGAAGCAAGGTTGATAGAAGCGGCAGTATATGCACCGCAATGGCAAAAATTTATAAGCTGTTATTTTGGTTGGAAAGGGCTTGACAGTGCTATCTGGTGGATGCATGCCCACACAAAAACACAAACCTACGGAGCCGAAAACCTTGAAGCGGAAAGTGAAATTGCCAGGTACTCTTCGCTGGCTGTAGAAGAATTTAAAACTGGTGCGGTGGATAAAGAATGGTTCTTAAAAGCCTATAAAGAAATTGGCAAACAACGCTGGCCTCTTGTATACGATGCTGCTAAATTCATCAGCGATGGAAACGGGCACAGGCGTGCTAGAATCTATGCAGATGTATTGCTTGGGGAACTAAGTTTTAAAGAAGTAACTGACAAAATAAGGGAGAAGCGAGACCAGGACTATGTTAGGATATATGGTCTTGCACCACTTTCAAAAAAAAATGCGGAAAAGGATATACTTGCCCGCTACGAATTTTTGCAGCAGTTTAAAAAAGAGAGCCGGCAGTTTGGAGCACAGAAGCAAGCCAGTGAAGGACTGGCTTTCCAGGTGGCACTTGAAAACCTGTCCCGCAATGCAGGCTATGCAGATCCCATCCGGCTTACATGGTCTATGGAAACCAAACAGGTGCAGCAAATACTTTTAAAAGAAACACAGGTGCAGTATGACGATATTATGATTGGGCTGATCATTGACGAAGAAGGACTGGCAGATGTTGTCGCTTTTAAGGGAGAGAAGGAATTAAAAGCCATTCCACCAAAATATAAAAAAGACAGTAAGGTGGAAGAACTGATGGGTTTTAGAAAAACATTGCGGGATCAATTCAAACGCAGCCGTAAGGGCCTGGAAGATGCGATGCTGAGAGGTGATCTTTTTTCGTTGGCGGAAATTCAAAATCTTTTTAGTCACCCGGTAATATCCAAACACCTGGAGAAGCTTGTTTTTACAACAGATGATTGCACAAAGCATGGTTTTTACCAGGCGGGTAAACTCATCAACGCTACTAAAACAGAAACAATAGTTAGCGACAGTGATACGCTCAGGATTGCACACAGTACGGATCTTTATAAATCCAGTGCATGGCCTGCCTACCAGGCAGAAGCTTTTGATAAAAAATTGAAACAACCCTTTAAACAAATATTCAGAGAACTGTATTTGCCCACAAAAGATGAGTTAGCAGAAAAAAGTATTTCCAGACGATATGCTGGCCACCAGGTGCAACCCAAACAAACCGCTGCTTTGCTGCGAAGCCGGGGCTGGAAGGCAGATTATGAAGAAGGACTGCAAAAAGTTTTTCACAAAGAAGAATTTGCAGCAAAGCTATATGCAATGGCCGATTGGTTTTCGCCGGCAGAGATTGAATCCCCCACGCTGGAAACCATTCAGTTTATTAATCTGAAAACTTTTAAGAATGTTGACTTCACGGATATCAATGAACGGATATTTAGTGAAGTCATGCGTGATATAGACCTGGTGGTAAGTGTAGCACATGCGGGCGGGGTAGATGCAGAAGCAAGTCATTCTACCATAGAAATGCGAACTGTACTGCTAAAAGAAACAATGCGATTGTTTAAAATAAGCAATGTAACGGTTGCCGGTAGTCATGCAAAAATAAACGGTACGCTTGGCGAGTACAGCGTTCATCTTGGCAGCGCTGTAGTGCACCAGGTTTCGGCTGGGTATTTATCCATCTTGCCGGTTCAGTCGCAGCACCGTGGCAGGTTGTTTTTACCTTTTATAGATGATGATCCAAAATCTGCGGAGGTTATATCAAAAGTATTATTACTGGCAAGAGATAAGGATATACAGGATCCAACAATTTTGAGCCAGCTGCAGCATGCATGAGTAAACTTCGAATGAAGATCATTTTTGTAATTGCAAAACTGGCTAGCACTGGGGACTATTAATAGCAAACGGATTTTTTACCGGTTAAAGCAGATATAAGAAAGAAAATAAAAAAACAAGCGGGCGATTTTGTTCGGGTTATTTTGTTTGAAGATAATTTGCCAACAGAGATACCCGAAGAATTAAAACTTTGTTTGCTAGACGAACCAAATGGACTTGAAATATTTATGACATATACCAACGGTGAACAAAAAGCATTTACTGAATGGATTTATTCAGCCAGGACAGACGAAACCAAAGTTGAGCGTATTGCCAAAACACTTGACAAAATTGTTAAAGGGCAAAAATTGACAGACAAAAAATAAACTTCGGCTAGATAGAGAACTTTATCCCAGCAACGTCTTCCGTATCGGACGTTGCATCAATAGCTGCAAGCTTTCTTTAGAACTGATTAGAATATTTATGAATGCACGTTCAGCAAACGAACCCATAGCAGTTTGGAAGTTTCTTTATCACTTTCACATCTTACAGATGGTTGCCCCTGATTGAGAAAGTGAACGGTTACGATTCACACTCAAATTAACCTGTGACAAACTTTATGGGATGTATGATTTAATAGTTGTGACACAAGATCGAAAGTGATTGGGTTAAGAGAAAGAGGGCAACTCAACGTCCCCTGCGGGAGGCGTTGTCGGCAAAAGAAATTAAATGAAAAAGAGCAATGCAAGGCTGCATCGCTCTTTCAAAAAATTATCTTTTATAGGTTAATTACTTTTTCAATTCCACCAGCAATGTAGCTTGCTCACCAACGAATCCAGCATTGCCGGCCAGAGGCAGCGTTGCAGAAGTATCAGTTGCTGCAGGTTCATCCTTTTTTGCCAGCCAGGCATCCAGCGAAGCAACATAAAGCAGGCGTTCTTTCTTGGTTAGGGTTACCACACTTCCCGTTTCTTCGTAATAAAAATGCGTGGCTATAAAATGCCTTACATGGTTTCTTGTTTCTGCGGGTAAAAACTGTTGGAGTTTCCAAAAGTCGCGGCTACCCGATTTTTTCATTGCTTTGTTTACGTTGCCTGCACCACAGTTGTAGGCAGCTACCACGAGTAACCAGTCGTCATATTGTTTGTACAATGTTTTCAAATAATCAGCGGCGGCCGCCGAACTTTTATTGGTATGCCTTCGCTCATCATATTTGGCATTTACCTGCAAACCCAACGAGCGGGCGGTTGCAGGCATGAGTTGCCAGATTCCGGCAGCGCCCACACGGGAGGTGGCCCGGTTATTCAATTCTGATTCTACAATTGCCAAATAGACTAACCCGGCAGGCACACCATGTTTCACCAATATTGTCTGTATGGTTTCAAACCTTGCTACCTGCTTTTCTTTTATGCGATCCAACGCCAGGGCATTTATAGCCAGGTAACGCTCGGCATGGGTGCGCACAGGCCGTTGTAAAGGAATGATGATGGCCATCGCATACATACTGTCTGTGGCTGCTTTTGCTTTCAAAGAATCGCTGAGCAAATACGGCAATAACAATTTGTGTGGCGTTTGCGATCTTGCTGCAAATGAATGCATGAACAAAAATACCAACAGAGTCATGAAAGTGACTTGCTTACATAATGTTGTCTTCATTGTACTGTTTTAAGTAAAAAAATACTCATAGGTATGGACCTCTTAAAACAGTTCTTCAAAAAATGATTGGAGCAAAAATGAATTAC
>JANPJW010000311.1:0-3817 GCA_031425715.1 Chitinophagaceae bacterium
CGCCTCCATTTGCAAAACGGGTTTCGTTTTTTCCGGGGCCATCGCTGTACGATTTGTTGTTATCCAACACCGTAATTTTATAAGAGCCATCATCCTGGTAATCAGGATGAATGTGTTCAAAATAACTGAGGTCGTTGCTCACCACAATTAAATGAATTTTCTTTTCATGTTGCACATCCAGCGCTACAGCTTCGTTTTCCTTACCTGCTACTTTTGGGGTAAAGGTTAATACTGCAGCTTTGCCGGCTTCTACCTGGGTGGGCGCAGCAGCAAATTCCATCTTGTAAGTAAGTCCGTTATCAACACCATCAAAATGTTCCAGCTTCATGCCGCACACCGGGCAGTTTCCTTCCTTGTCGTAGGTTTTTCCTTTTTCGCAGTTCATGGGGCAGCGGTATTGGTGCGCATGTTGATCACTGCTTTGTGAAGTACTGTCAACCGTTGTGGTTGTTTCTGTGGATGCACTGTTATTACAAGCTGATAAAGACGTGATAATGCCTAAGGCAATAACAGCGGTGATTGTATTTAAACTCTTTTTCATTTTTATTGATTTGTTTATTGATTTAATGAGGGTTGTGTCTATCATGATTGGATGATAGTTTTCCAGTTAATTTTTTTTTAATCGTTCAACTTGTTTCATTGCTGTGGCTTGTTATTCATCGTTATTGATTGAGGTATATCATTTTCATTTGATACACATTGGTGGTAACCACTCTTTCGCCATCTTCTGTTCCTTTATTGATGATAGTGTATTTGTCATTGCTCTCACCTTTTGCTACAAAGCTGATGCTGTATTGCTCCGCCCTGTCTTTTATAAAAATAGCAGGCTTACCATTCACGTCGGTAATGGCTTCATTGGGAACTACCACCTGCCGGCTCACCTCACTGCCAGTCATTCTTACGTTGATGTTCTCTCCTATTTTGAACTTGCTGTTCGGATTCAAAATTTCAAAGACTACTTTCTGCGATTGGTTATCGGCATTCACCGTTTGTGCAGTGCTGATCATTTTGAGTTTGTAAGACAGCGTATCATTGTTGGAAGTAACGGTAAAGGAGGTAGCTGATTTTAGTTTGGCAACATCACCGGAAAATACCTGTGCTTCTACGAACACCTGGTTCAGGTTGGTAATTTCAAACAAGGTTTCGCCTGTATTTACTACAGCACCAATAGAATAATTAAAAGTACCTACCACCCCACTGATAGGAGAAGTGAGACTTACTAATTTTGTACTTCCGGCGCTACCACCGGCATTGCCGTCAAATAACTGTTTGTTTCTTCGTGCACTTTCGTAGCGGGCCTTTGCTTCTGTTACATCTTTTTTAGCAGCAATATCTTCTATCGTTTTTAACCTGTCGTATTGTGCCTTTGCGGCTTCAAATTCTGAGTTCACCACATTTCTTTGAGAGAGAATATCAATCTGAGTGCCTGCATCTACCTGCTGCTGTACCACTGCCAACACCTGCCCACGACCTACCTGCTGGCCGGGTGTAACTCTTAAGGCAACAATCTTCCCGGTTTGCGGCGACTGTATAACAGCCCTTCCCAACGGCGCAGCGGTAACCGTTCCCAGCAAAACAGTGGATGCATTAAAATCACCGGCACCTATTTTTTGGGTAAGAATAGTAAACAGGAACTGGGTTTCTTTTTCTATGATAAAAGTGGTAGAGGAACCGCCTGCTTTTGCAGTACCAGCGCCATGATCGTCGTCGCCATGTGCAGACAATGTATTGTAGGTTGCTGTTGGCAACATACAAAAAAGGAGGATAGCCGTAGTGGTTGCCCTACTGTTTCGTTTTTTGGTAATAAGCAGCATCACTACAACTCCTAGCAGCAAACCCATCAATCCAAAAAACCAATTGCTGCTGTACCAGTGCGAATGGGCTTCCTCCGTAACTTCTGCTACAGCGAGTTCTTTTCCTGTTTCAATGTTATTTACCTGGATCAGGTCGGGTCCAAGATTGCTATTGATATCTACCACCAAGTTGTATGCTTTTTTCTCCGGAAAAATTCCTTTCAATTCATACACTCCTTTTTCTACACGGGTTATAGCAAGTTTAATGTTGGGGTTGCCCGACACGGTGATGGCCAGGGTCGCTGAGTCAAGCGGTTTATTAGAGTTGAACTCGCTTACAAAAAGTTTCAGCACCGCTTCCTTACCCGGAGCAAGCGGTCCGTATTTAACCAGCAATTCATATTTATCAGAAACTGCTTCTGATGAAAAATAGCTGACTGCCGATACTGTTGCTTTTTTAGCATCGCCATGGTCTTCATCTCCATGTGCAAGGGCTATTACCGGCAAGCATAATAAAAAAGTTAATAATCGTTTCATAACTGTCCCATTAAATATTGATAATTGAGTACGCTTTGGTTGTAATTTTTTATGGCTTCCAAATGCTTCTGGTAAATAGCATAGGCATCGTTGCCGGTGCGGAGTAAATTGATATAATCTATTTCGCCGCTGGCAAAAAATCGTTGAGACGTACTGATGATTTCCCTCGCTTTTGGCAACCCCGTTTGTTGATAGTATTGAAGCAATTGCCAGTTGGTTTGTATTTCGCTGCCGGTGTTAATGGCCTGTAAGCTAAATTCTTGTTGCAAGCCTTGCTGATTGTTTTGCAAAACTTCTTGCGCAGTTTTTGCTGCAGCTACCTGGCTTTTGTACTGGCCATACCAAAGAGGAATGGTAAACCCAAACCGAAAACGGTTGAACCATTTTGTATCTCTTTCTCCCTGGTTAAAATATCCAAAAGCCAGGCCGGGTAAAGCCTTACTTTTTTGCAAGGCTATATTTTGTTGGGCATTCAATTGTTGCTGTTGCAGTATCTGCACAGAAGGATTGGACAGCAATGCCGCCGAATCTGGCAAAAAGTAAGTCGGCTGCCCAAAAACGGCAATTTCAAATGGCTGCACTTTAAAGTCTTCCTTCAAACCTGTATACCATTGCATTTGTGACTTTAATGATGTAGCCCTTGTAACAGCCTGTTCATATTGATTGTGAATTTCGCCATATTGCGTTTCGGCAAATATCTGCTGCAGGTAATCTATTTGCCCGGCAGTAAACTGGCGAATGGCTGACCGTTTTACTTTTTCATACAAAGTATCCTGCATGTACAGCTGCTTTACCAGGGAATCTGTGAACTGCATTTCTAAATAAAGCAGGCTCACTTTATATTTTAAGTCCGCCTGGGTTAGTTGCTTCTCTTTTTGCGCAAGAGCGATCGCCCCTTTTTGTAAACGGTATTGATTGCGATACACAGAAGGAAACTCTATGGATTGGGTTACACTGCCCGTATAAAAGTTTCCGGTGGGGCTTTCTACAAATACTTCAGGATTGGGCAGGTTGATGCTGCTCCTGAGCAACTGTTTTTGCTGCTTAATAGCCAAATCGGATGCTGAAACATTTTTACTTTTTTTAAGCGCCATGCCTATAGCATCAGCGGCTGAAATTTGTTGTTGGCAAAAAGAAGCAACTGCCCAGAACAGGAATGATAAAATGAATGCACTACGTATAAACATAAAAAGTTGATTACAATAACTGAACAATACGGTTTGCCAAAAGGCAAAACACATCTAGTTCGATGGGCGAATGCCATCAAACAGGGTTACAATAATCAAACCTGAAACTTCTGAATAGATATAAGTATGTCCGGAGGTGGAGGATAAAAAAACCGTACGATTTTTTTGTGAGGAAAAGCCCGGGTAACATTCAATATATTACCTGTGAGAAAAGTTGATAAGATTGTTACAAACTGAGGGGCATCGAAGTACGTTTTTGGAGCAAGGTTTTTTTCTACACTTTGAAGCTTTACTACCTGG
>JANPJW010000312.1:0-13880 GCA_031425715.1 Chitinophagaceae bacterium
CTGGTGATTCTACACACAGAAGTAAGCGACTCCCTGAGAGGGAAAAATGTGGGGAGTAAACTGGTAATGGAGGCTGTAACTTATGCAAGGAACCATGAGATGCGCATACGGCCCCTCTGTACTTTTGCAAAAAGATTTTTAGAGAAAGAGAAAGATTGGTATGCTGATGTTTTAGAACCGGCCAACTAATTTTCTTTTCATTTAACTAAGGCTCGCATTTTGAAGAGAAGTAACCATGCTGTCCTTTAAATCTTTCAGGGCTATGCAATCAAATTTTAAATAATTAATATGATATTGACCATATTTGGTGCTACAGGCACGGTAGGTAAACACCTCGTTAAGCAAGCTTTATTAATGGGCCACACCGTAAGAGCATTTGGCCGAAATGTATTTACCAGCAATTTTGCCGAGAATGAAAAGCTGGTGCTTATTCAGGGTGCGTTGTTTGATGCCAAAGAAGTGTACCAGGCCGTAAAAGGCAGCGATGCTGTATTGTCTGCGTTGGGTGGGGCTGTGGATGGGTCTGATAAAACCCGCTCTCTTGGTATAAAAAATATTGTAGCCCAAATGGAAAAAGCCAACGTTAAAAAGTTGGTGGCTGTTGGCGGAATGGGGGTATTAAACGCCCCCGACGATACACTGATGCTGGACGATGAAAACTATCCTCCTGAATACATACCGGTAGGATTGGAACATTTAAAGGCATACGGAATCTTAAAAGCATCTTCTTTGGACTGGACCTTTGTGGGAGCACCGGATATTGCAGATGCTGAGGTAACAGGCTCTTACCACACTACAGCAGACTATCCACCCAAACCCAATCATTACAGAATAAAAGCCGGCGATCTTGCGATGTTTATGTTGAATGAGCTACAAAAAAAGGAGTACAGTAAAAAACGGGTAGGTATTTCTAACTAATTACAAAGCTTTGCTGAGGATATTTTGGGAGGATGTTAACGGTACAAGCTTTTATTTAGGAGCATCTTTGCTGCAAATAAAAAAGATTGAAAACACTTCTACTTGCTTTGTTGATGGCCTGTTCCTTTTGCTCGAAAGCTCAAAAGATAGACAGCATATTTGTGAACCTATATACTGATAGTCTCAAAAAAGGAACCCACAATTATATAAACGTAGATGGATTAACGGCCGATGGAAAATATCTTCCATTGGATACCACCCACCTCACTTTTAGCAGTTCTTCAGGTACATTTTATGGAAATAGTTTGTGGATAGACAGCAGTATGCATACAGGTGCTGTAAAGATTAAGATTAGTTTGAAGAACGATCCTACTTTTGAAAAATCGTTGCTGCTGTACATTAAATTGAAAGAAGAGGAAAAACTGAAAACCCAGGAAGAGATATTGGCAGAAATGAGAAAGCCACCAAAAAAAAAGAACTCCTAGTATTGTCTTATCAATAAATTCAATGGCCCCTGCCTTTTATGATTTGTAAAAAGCAGGGGCCATCATAGTTGAAGACTATTTATGCAAACTTCTTGGCATCTTCTAAAAATTGAGCAAGACCAATATCGGTTAGGGGGTGCTTTAACAAACCAAGAATGGAACTCAGCGGACAAGTACAAACGTCTGCGCCGGCCTCCGCACATTTTATGATGTGATTGGGGTTGCGAATAGACGCAGCCAATATTTCGGTTTTATAACCCTGGATAGAAAAGATCTGGCGTAGTTGATGAATCAACTCCATACCGTCCCAGCCGCTATCGTCTATACGGCCGATAAATGGTGAAACATAAGATGCTCCCGCCTTAGCAGCAAGAATTGCCTGGCCTGCAGAAAATATGAGGGTACAATTGGTACGAATACCATTTTCCGTAAACCATTTAATGGCTTTAATGCCATCTTTCACCATCGGCACTTTCACTACAATATTCTTGTGCAAAGCAGCCAGTACTTTTCCTTCTGCAACGATGCCATCAAAATCAGTTGAAATCACTTCGGCACTAATATCTCCATCTACCAATTCACAAATGGTCTTATAATGCTGCATCACCGCCTCAGAACCTTTGATGCCTTCTTTAGCCATCAACGAGGGATTGGTTGTTACACCGTCTAATATTCCCAAATCATTGGCTTCTTTTATTTGGTCGAGATTTGCTGTATCAATAAAAAATTTCATATCAATAACCCCCAACCCCCTAAAGGGGGCTTATTTTTAAATTGTTAGATAATTATTAGAACGCAAATGTATAATAATTGAATGGCTCTGATTAAAAAAATATACAGTGTAAATGCTAAAAGAGACTGGATCTATTAAAGAATTTCTAAGCCCCCTTCAGGGGGTTGGGGGATTAGGGGCAAAAAAAGTGGCAAGTTACTTACATCGCACCGCTCAACCATTTACCCTTGCTACCTTCCGGTCCTGGGGGAGTTCAACAGGAGCTGGTCGTATAAGACTTGCCGGTGCAAATATAGGCCATTATACTTTTAGATTTTTTTTGACGTTGATTTTTCTCAAAAAAAATAAAAATTGGCAGAGCTGCATGTTCTTAAAAGATCTAGGTGTTGTGAAACCAGGATTAAAAACTGAAGCCTGGTCTGTCTTTGCGGGAGTTTACCTGGCTCACGCCAATCAGTTGATCACTCCTGTCTGTAAAGGACTTGTAGTAAATCAAAATTGTATATGAATTTTCGGTCTCCCAATAATTGCCCTCCAGGGCGGTAGTTTTAGCATTGTCTCCCTGGCCTGCCAGCACATACTCATAGTTGTAATAACCTTGTTTCAAAAAAGCTGATGTCTCATACATCTGCTTTTCTACATTAAACTTCATACGCCACTTCTCATTCAATGCATAGCCAGTAAAAGCTGCCCGGATATAAACATCCTGCTGCGGGTAGGGTATGCCGTTAGGCGGTACGTACGAAAAATAAACTGTTGCGTAATCTCCCTGCCACAACGGATTAATGGTTTCGTAGGTGCTTATGTTGTACATACCATTGTAATCAGGAAAATATACATACCGCTCCGCCCTCCTGTCTCCATCTGGCTTAAGAAAAACATCAGTTGAGGCCTTGTTATAATTAGCCTTCACTACCCGGTCGCTCTGTAGCCTCAGACTCCGTAGATCAAGCCATCGCCATTCTTTGCCCGCTTCAAATATCCCGATGTTTTCAGAATTGTATTCCAGCGTTGTGCCCCGCACAAAAGTTGGCAAAATGTCTTTTAGTGCATTGTCCCACCGGTTGTTTTGCAAGATGACGGCCTTTACCTGCTGTGCCGCACTGAAGCTGTTGATATCTTTTATGCTTGCTGAAAATTTTATTTTTTGATGGGTATTAAAAAACTGCGGTGTAAATGGCTGAACCACTTCTCCTGCAACATTTGCCTTTTGCTCCAGCACATAAAAACGTTTTGTAAAAACTGTTTTATTGAGGTCGCCATCCAGGAATACTTTTAACAAATAATTGCCTGAACGAGTGGGCACGGCAGCATTGCGATCGGGCAATATAGCCTGGTAATGGGTGTAACGGGTGAAGGCGATAGAAGAATAGCGGTAGTTGCTGATGCGGTTTTGCGTAAAGCCTTTTATATAATCGAAAGGATTTAAGTTCACGGGTTGCCAATTGTAATCACAGAGTATAAAAGTATAATAGTAGTTTTTTAAGCTGCCCTCGGTGTCGTCAAAGGAGAGTATCACCTGGTCGCTGCTGTTGAGCTGATATAGCGGAAGCCCCTGCTGCTGGCCGTACTGGTGAAATTGCAAAGTGCTGATATAAGGTTTGTAAATCATTTCTTCCTGCTGGCTGAAAGCTGCCAATGCAAGAATTGACAAAAGAAAAAAAAGAGTGATACGCTTGAAACTCATTTAATAGCTTATTTAATTTACTTTTGAAAGGTACCAAAATTATGCCTCTTTGGATGTATCCTACTTTATTGCAAAGCGTATAGCATCTGTTAATAAAAACAGTTTTAGCCGTTTCATTATTGGCCTTGCCATAAGCGCAACTACACTTAGCGTGGCAGTAATGATCGTGGCTCTGAGCTTTGTTAATGGCTTTCAGCAGGTGATTAGTACCAAAGTGTTTAGTTTTTGGGGGCATATACGTGTGCAGCAAAGCCTGGAGGAAAAAGTGAATATTGCGGAAGAGTATCCCATCACTCAAAATGATTCTGTAGAACAATACCTGCGTAGCCTGCCGCAAGTGCAAAGCGTAGAAAAGTTTGCAACAAAATCTGCCATTCTAAAATATGAGACCGGTATAGAAAGCGTGCTGCTCAAAGGAGTGGAGAAAGATTTTAATTTTAACCGTTTGGACAAGTTTCTTCAGAAAGGAAAATGGATCTCCTTTGCAGACAGTGGGTACAGCCAACAAATTAATATCAGCAGCTACACTGCCAATCAACTGCGCATAGACGTGGGCGATAGTATGCTGGTGTTTTTCTTTGGGGCCGATGGCAGCCGCAGGGCACGCAAACTAAATATTGCCGGTATTTTTCGCACTGGCATTGAAAGGTTTGATCAAAACTTTGCTATCTCGGATATCAATCTCATCCGCAGGTTAAATAACTGGGAGCCTAAACAAATAGGTGGGTACGAAATATTTTTAAAAGACTATAATGAGATTGATACTGTAAACAACCTTGTGTATGAGGAACTGCCGCAGGGCTGGTACAGCAGCAGTATGAAAGAAATTTATCCTGAAATTTTCGACTGGCTTGGTTTACAAGGGCAGTTAAAAAATATTTTATTAGCCATCATGATGGTAATAGCGGTAGTTAACCTGATAACATGCCTCATTATCCTGGTACTGGAGCGCACGAGGATGACGGGTGTTTTAAAGGCACTGGGCTCCTCTGACTGGGGCATACAAAAGATATTTTTATACAACACCAGCTTCATCGCTCTCATGGGTATCATCGCCGGAACAATCCTTGGCATAGCAATTTGTGTGTTGCAGCAGCAAACAGGTTTTATAAAATTAAATGAAGAAGCTTATTACATGAGCCAGGCCGAGGCACAGATAAACTGGTGGCAGGTATTACTGGTAGATGTGGCTACACTGGCAGTTTGCCTGGCCACACTTATCATCCCTACCCTGCTCATCAAAAGAGTAAGCCCGGTAAAGGCAATTCAATTTCGATAAAAATATTTTGAGAGAGTTGGCAAAAGGATTTGTTTTTACTGGTCATTAGGCTATCTCATGCGCCTGGCCTCATATAGAATAAGTCCTGCAGCTACCGCCGCATTCAGCGATTCGGCTTGCCCAAAGCGTGGTATGGTAATTTTTTCATGGGCCAGTTTCAGAACCGCATCACTTACTCCTGCAGCCTCGTTGCCAATTACAATGATGCCTTCTTGTAAACCAGTAATACGCTGCAAAGAGTCGCCGTGAAGTGTGGCTGCAAAAATGCGAATTGTTTTATTTTTTGCCAACCATGCGGGGATATCCGTGTATATAAGATTGACCCTTTGCAGGCTGGCCATCGTGCTTTGCACCACTTTGCTATTATACATATCTGCCGTATGCAGGGAGCACACCACGTTCTCAACACCGAACCAGTCTGCAATTCTTATGATGGTACCAAGGTTGCCGGGGTCCTGGATATCATCTAACAAAAGGGTGAGTTTGTTTTGTAAAACAGGCTCTGCGGCAGCGGCTTTTTTTTCGAAAACTGCCAATACCTGGTTCGGTTTTGAAAGACCAGAAATCTTTTCCAGTTCAAAATCTTTGAGCGCCACCGGCATTGGTTGCTGTTGGTTGCTCAAGAGAGTTGCTTCCGCTTCCAGCCATGCTGGCAACGCATATAAAGAATGGCATTTAAATATTTGTGCTACAAGCAACTCCTTTACCAGCCTGGGCCCTTCCGCTACAAAGAGGCCCTCCTGGTCCCTGAATTTTTTGTGCTGTAAACTTTGAATATATTTGATGCTGGCTTTACTTAACATGGCGCTGATAATATGCTACTACTCTCTTTAAAAAATATGAATCCGATTTCTATCCTGCGAAACTGTTTACTGCTTGGTATTATTTTTTGCTCCTGCAATATTACAAGAAAAGCTCCCAAAGGCAAACCGTACCTCAGCAAAAACACTTACAAGATTCTTGGTGGTAAGTTCAGCAAGCTGGAGCGAAGTGCCCTGGAAGAGAGGCTGGCCGCCCAGTTAGATGACAGTTCAAAGCTGGTAACATCCACTAAGTTTTTCCTGGTAAACATCCTTAAACGACCGCCAGCATACGATACGGGCTTCTCTGCGCTCTCTGCAGCCAACATGCGGGCTTCCATGTATCATCTAGGTTATTATAATTCAGTGGTTACCTACCGTGCAGATACAACCAATAAAAAAGTGGCCGTTCTATATACCGTACTGGTGGGGAATCCAACGCTCATAGATACTTTTAGTTACCGCCTGGCCAAACCTGACCTCCAGGCCCTTTCTCTAAAATACAGCGAGCAAAGCATCGTAAAAGAAAATAACCCGATTACCAAAGCGGCTGTATTGGGAGAGATCAGCAGGCAGGTAGATACCTTTAGAAACAATGGCTACTACAAATTTACGGCAGCAGAACTGAGGATGCGGGGTGATACGACCATCGAGGCCTTGACAAATCTGAGTGACGATCCTTTTGAACAGCTCCGGTTGTTGGCGGAGGCACAGGCAAAAAGAGATTCCCCTTCCATAAAGCTTGCCCTGGTGATTAACAAACCCCTGGATACTACCAAACTGGACAAATATTTCATCAATAAGGTGTACGTTTTGCAGGATTTTGTACCGGGAGATGATATCAACGATACTACCAGTATAACACAAAGGGTTACCCGAAATTTTGTATTTCGATATCATAAACCTCTTTTCAAACCCGGCTTTTTAGCCCGCAACATATCGCTGCGTCCCAACCAGGTTTACAGCCAAGGCGAATACAATAAAACATTGTCTAATCTTGCGAAAGCTTCGGTTTGGCAAACAACGAATATCCAGGTGAGAGAGTTACCGGATACCAATAAAGTTGACATCATTATAGAACTCGTTCCCACAAAAAAATATGGTTTTGAAGCAGCCGTGGAAGCTAGTTACTCTGCAACCAGCAATACCAACAATGCCCTTGGTGGCAATCTTTTCGGGGTATCGGTGGAAACGTCTTTGCTGGATCGCAACATAGGGCGGGAAGGAATACGTATGACGCACAGGCTGCGGGCTGGTATTGAACTGAACAACAACAGCAGGGGCACCAATACAGGGCTGATTAACTCTAATGAATTGAGTTATGCAAACACAGTAATTATTCCGCGTAATATTAATTTCACGCCAACTTTTTTGCAAAGAGGCACACAACGACGCAACAAGCCGGGCGAATCGTTCATCAACAGCAGCATTGCACTTAACAATCGCCTGAACCTTTTTAACCTGCAAACTTTCAACCTAAGTTTTGGTAAAAGGGTACCGGGCAGAAAAAGCTCTGTTATCAAAACAACCGACTGGATATTTAAACCGTTGAATGCACAGTTCAGTTTTTTGTACAACCAGTCTGATAGTTTTAAAAGAATCCTGGAAAAAAATCCATTTTTGAATTACTCCTACAATACCTCCTTTGTGATAGGGATGGGCGCCGGCTTCATTAATAGTTACCGCAACCCAAAGCATTTAAAAAGTTTATCCAAAGAAAGAACCATCAGTATTAATGGTGAAGAGAGCGGCCTTACCTGGGGGGCGCTTCCCATTCTCAACAAATACAAAAGACGATTTGTGAAACTGGATGTAGAATATAAGTATGCTGTAAATTATGCAAAGACAGGCGTATTGGTGCGTGGTTTTGTAGGAATCGGCGTACCCATTTTCAAGGATTCTGCCCTACCCTTTTTCAAACAATTTTTTGGTGGCGGAACAAGCAGTATGCGGGGCTGGCCGGTGAGGGGCATTGGCCGTGGCAGCCAGTCTCTACCACCCTACAAACAAAATATTTTTAATGACCGTACCGGCGACTTACAACTGGAAGCCAATGTGGAATACCGTTACAACATTGCCACCATCATACCCAACCTGCTCACGCTAAGAGGGGCTGTTTTTGCAGACATCGGTAACATCTGGAATTTTAAAAATTCAAGTTCCAACGGTACCACAGATAGTGCGCAGTTTAAATTGAAAAATCTGTACAAAGAAATCGGCGTTTCTGCGGGCACCGGTTTTCGCCTGGACTTTAATTACGTAATACTCCGTTTCGATTTTGGCTTCCGCTTCAAGCGGCCGGAACTCAGTTATATTAATAATGGTTGGAAAGCTCCTCCTATTGGCTTTGACGATTTGTTACAGAAGATATTTACCCGGGGCCGTGATGATGAATATCGAAAATGGCGTTATGAAAACTTTAATTTTACGGTAGGCATCGGTGTTCCTTTTTAGCTCTTTTTTAAAGCTATGAAACCGGGGGCAACTCTTCTTTGAGCCTCTCTAAAAATCCTTCGATAGACAAAGCGCTTTCCACGGAATGAGCGCCAATGCGGGTACGGCGCAGTTCACTCAGGTAAGCGCCACAACCGAGCATTGCTCCAAAGTCGTGCGCCAAACTGCGTATATAAGTCCCCGTAGAACATACTACCCTGAAATAAACCACGGGCATCTCAACAGCTGTAATTTCAAATGCTTTTATGAGGATGGTTCTCGCTTTCAGTTCTACATCTTCTCCCCGGCGGGCAAGATCGTAAGCGGCCACACCATCTTTTTTGATTGCAGAATAAATAGGTGGTACCTGTTGGATTTCGCCTATAAATGATTTGCTGGCTTCCCGGATAGTTTCGGTATCAAGCTGGCTGTAGTCTTTAACATCGTACGGTGTGCTCTCCCGGTCGTAAGTTGGCGTAACGGCGCCAAGTGTAAAAGATCCCGTGTATTCTTTTTCCTGCGCCATGTATTCGTTTATTCTTTTGGTAAACTTTCCCGTGCAGATAATGAGCAGGCCCGTGGCCAGGGGATCTAAAGTACCGGCATGCCCCACTTTTTTTATTCTAATGGTATTGCGAATCTTTCTCACCATGTCAAAGGACGTCCAGTGCAGGGGTTTGTCTATCAGCAATACCTGGCCCTCTTCAAAAGTTTTTTTCAAGGCTTCGCTGATGGGTACATGCGGGATTCTTTCCGGCCTTCCGGGGTCGGAGCCATGTACTTGTTCTTTGTGTTTCGCCCAGTAAGATCCTTTGTTTGCCAAGATTATTTTTTTGCAAAAGTAGCCAATCAGCCGTTTTAAACGCAAGGACGTTTTTACGCCCCCCGGCAAGACAGTGATTGAGCTAAAGCAGCAGTCTATAACGCCTGCCTCGACTTTAGCTCCAGGTATTTATTAACTGTATTGATGGTGAGATTTTCAGGGGCTGTTAAAATGGAAAGTATTCCATATTTCTGCAATTCCTTTACCAATAACTTTTTTTCAAATATGAATTTTTCCGCTACTGTTTTAATATAAACATCTTCTACAGTGATGGCATCTTCCTGGGCCAACTTGTTGAGTTCTGTATTCTCAAAAAATACCAGCAGCAATAAATGGTGCCGTGCAATGGATCGCAGGTACGGCAACTGTCTACGCAAGCCACTCACAGATTCAAAATTGCTGTATAAAATCAGCAGGCTTCGCTGCTTTATTTTTTTCCGAATTTGCATGTACAACATTTCGTAGTCACTTTCCAAAAAAGCCGTTTGTTCTTTGTACAACGCCTGCAAAATATTTTCCCGTTGTACCGCTTTTCTTTCTGCGGGTATGAGTGTACCCATTTTATTAGAAAAGGTGAGCAGTCCTATCTTATCCTGTTTTTGGAGGCAAACGTTGGTTACAGCGAGTGTGGCGTTGATAGCATAGTCGAGCAGGCTCAGTCCATTAAAAGGCATCTTCATCAGGCGTCCTTTGTCTACAACGCAATAAACCTGCTGCGATTTTTCATCTACATAATTGTTCACCATCAACAACCCCCGCCGGGCTGTAGCCTTCCAGTTGATGGTGCGTATATCATCGCCGCTTATATAATCTTTTATTTGTTCAAACTCCATGCTCTGCCCAATCTTCCTCTTCCGTTGCGCACCTGTTTCGTTGTTCGTTGCAGATTTAGAGACCAATTGGTATTTGCGCATTTGCATGTAGGAAGGATACACACTCACCGTTTGTGTAGCTGGAATGGTAAACCTTCTTAATACCAACCCGGCTTTACTGGATACATACAAAAGCATGCGGCCAAATTCGTAGGAGCCTCGCTGAGCGGGCAGTATGCTGTAGCTGATATTTTGCTGCTGAAGCGGGCCGAATTGCTTCTCTATCTTAAATTGCCGCTCCTGCATTTGCACGGGCAGCTCGTCAATGATCATCACATCAATTGCAAAACGATTCCGATTTCGGATAAGTAAGTTCACTTTATTTTCATCCCCATTGCTAAGTCGTGAAGGTACTATCCTGCTGGCCTTGGGTACATTGCCTGCTACAAATAGAAGTAAATAATCACCGAGAACCAGCAGCAGGAATGCTATGAACAAGATACCTGCAGCCCCTAACAAAGAGGGTATAAAAAAGCCCAGTACAAACATTGCAATGCATAGGCCTGCGCCCAGGTAGAACCGGGTAGCAAGAAAAAGATCTCCGATATATTTTTTGATAATCTTCAAACTATAATTGGGTTAGCGGGGTACTTCCTGGGCCTTTAAAATATTGCCGATGAGGTCATCCGGCGTCAAACCTTCCATTTCTTTTTCTGGCGTGAGCATAATGCGGTGACGCAGTACATGCGGCGCCATTTCCAGTATATCTTCGGGTATCACAAAATCTCTACCCTTTAGCGCTGCTGCAGCTTTAGAAGCCTTTAGCAATGCCAGCGAAGCACGGGTACTTGCTCCGAGATATAAAGATGGATTGTTACGGGTTTCGTGCACGATGCCCGCAATAAATTCAATTAAGCGGTGTTCTATCTTTACCTGTTGTGCTACCTGCCGATAATGCTGAATGCTTTGTGCAGACAATACTTTGCTTACATCCTGCAACAATTCGTTTTGCGTTCTTCCCTGCTGATTAGAGAGTATGTTTACTTCTTCGTGGAGGCTTGGGTAGCCTATTTCTATTTTAAATAAGAACCTGTCCAGCTGGGCTTCCGGCAGACGATAAGTACCTTCCTGCTCGATCGGGTTTTGCGTGGCCAACACTAAAAAAGGATATTCCATAAGGTGGGTTTGACCGTCTACAGTTACCTGCCTTTCTTCCATCACTTCAAAAAGTGCCGCCTGGGTTTTGGCCGGGGAACGATTTATTTCATCTATCAAAACAATATTGCTAAAAATGGGCCCGGGTTTAAAATAAAAACTGCCTTCCCTGGGGTTGAATACAGAACTGCCGATTACATCGCCCGGCATCAGGTCTGGTGTGAACTGCAGCCTGCTGAACTTCACATCAATTATTTTTGCCATCAACTTGGCGGCAAGTGTTTTTGCCACACCAGGCACACCTTCCAACAGTAAATGACCATCACACAACATTCCTATGAGCAGCAGCTCTACCACCTGTTGCTGGCCTACAATTACCTTGGCAATTTCTGCCCTGATATCCGCCATCTTTTCATTCAATTCTGTAACGGCTATACGTTCTTCAAAAAATTGTTCTTCCATTAGTTTCTTGCTTTATAAAATTGTTGAATTTGTTCGTTGAGCGATAAGAGTTCAAAATCACTTACATCCTGCGCCAGGCCTACTTGTTGAATGCTGTTGTACAAAGACTGTACTTGCTCTGCCTCTACCCCACTCTTTTTGCTAAGCACTGTTATAAAATCTTTGTTGGGGCTATTCAAATGTAGAAAATAACGGGTTCGAATGTATTCGCTAAAATAGCTGATCATTTTATCGGCTATGTTTTTATTATTTCTTTCTGACAGGTAAAGACCTGCTACTGCTTCTGTAAAAGCTATCGAAGTATTTTGAACGGGATCAATCACCGGCACAATGCGTTGTTTTCTTTTACCCCCGAAAAAGATGTGCAAAAAAAGCAAGGCAAGGCTTAGCCAAAATGCAATGGCCAGGGCCGGGTGCTTCAATATCTCATCCAGCGCTGAAAACGACTTGTCATCATCTTGCCGAAAATTTTTCTTGTTGTAATAGTTGTCGTAAAAAACATTTCCGGGCCTTTCATTCATCATTTGCATGATCTGTTTAAAATACAAATGGTTGTTGCCGGTTAACAAAAAATAGTTGCTCAAAGCCCTTGGTGCGCAATGGAGAAAGAGACGGCCCTTGCCCCAAAAGAAAATGATGAAGTTGGGTTTACCCTCGTCGTTGTAACCGGTTATCCTTCCCCTGTCCCCATTTATTTCAGAGAAATAACCGGTAAACGGCCGGTAGTAATAGGTAAAACTATTGAGACTCGAATAGTCATCCGGCAGTAAACTTACCGAGGTACGGCGATATTTTGCCGGCGCCAACATGTTCATAAAATCACCTGTTACCTGTCTGCTGTATATTTTCCCCATCAGGTTGCTGTCTATTTGTGCAGCAGCAATAAAAGCCGTGTTGCCATCATACACAAAGTCTAGCAGTGCCTGCGCATCGGCATCACTTGCAAAATATTTATTGCTAATGTTCACGTAGAGGGAAGCCGAGTCGAACTGGGTTTCATGGTAAAATGGGGCAAAAGCCTTTTTTGTAAGGATGATCGATTTATCGGGATAAATATTGCTAAGCATTTGAAATGCAGTGTATGCACCAAATGGCTTTGTATCAGCAGGGCCATAACGCTCCCGCAAATCTGGCAGATCCTTTTGAAGGTTCTTACAGGAATACATACCTATGGCGAGAAGGAATCCTAAAACTATATGGTAAAGTTTTCTTTGCAAGATGGTGGCTATATCTTTTGGTTGAATAAAAAATATTTTTCCTGCAGCAGCTCATACTGTTGCAGCGTGAGCTTAAAATTACCGTACCATACATATTCATAACTGAGAATAATACTGGCAAAATCGTTGCGCCATTGCACAGGTACTTCCCGCACATACAAACTGTTGGTTTTTTCCGGTGAAAATTCTATGAGTTCCTTTTCACTGAGCATCTGCAGTGTTTTTAAAAATTGGTAGCGGGTGGCCAGCCGGTAATCTCCCTCTTTTTTTGCCTTTTGAAGCAGCGTTTCAAAATCCTGCTCTAATATATTTTCGGGTGAATCCGGCATTTCTTCTTCTTCCAGTTTTACGACCCTGGATGCAAATAGTCCTTTGTTTTTAAACAACTGGTAAAGCACTACTACTACAAATATGCAGGCCATCATCCACAAAAGCGTTTTTAAAAAGCCGCTGTTAAAAATTTTGCCTAGCAGGGATAAGTCAGGGCCGTCGTAGCGATCATTGTTTTTTACCTTTTCTTTTTTTTGTGATGCTGCCAGCAGGCTATCCAGTTTTTTTACATACGCAAATTCCTTTTTTTGCTTCCAATAGGCTACAGTATCCGGGGAGATATCAATGGGGTACAGCTTCAAGATGGTATCGTACAACTCTTCCCCCACTTCTTCTTCATCTGCAGAAAGGTTAGCAGACAGGCTATCCTGCATTTCCATAATTGAATCCGCAAACGACACCTGCGCTTTCACAGTCATCATTAGCAGTGTCGCTAATACAACAATGGAAAGACGTTTAATCATGGCGGTTATAAAGGCGTTTAACAATGTCGTCGTTCTTTATAAACTTGCCACGCTTGTGCAGTACTATCGGCCATATAACAAAGTACCAGGTAATAAATGCGAGGGAGGCAGCGAGTATGATAATGCTCACCCAGGCAGGTAAGCCCTCGTTAGCTTGTTTATCGTAGGTTCGGCTCATCAGGTGTGTTACGTAGCTCTCCAGGAAAGAAGCGGCGATAAAGAAGGGAACTAATGCAATAAGTATTTTGGCCGCATCCTTAATACCTCTTTTAAAAGACTCCA
>JANPJW010000313.1:0-4928 GCA_031425715.1 Chitinophagaceae bacterium
AAAAATAAAATCCTGTTTGTGCTGAGCCTGCTATTCGGTCTCCTGTTTATCAACGCCGGGCTAAATAAATTTTTTAATTACATGCCCGTACACAAGCTTTTGGCCATCAATATTTGGGTGATGGTAGAGAACCGTGCAAAATATCTTCCCATGATAAAATAATCATTGATACAAAACCGGGGTGACAAATTTCAACATGCAACATAACCAACCCATAGAAATAATTGAGTACACACACGCATTAAAAGATGCCATTAAAACGCTCAATTACGAATGGCTCCAAAAATATTTTGCAATAGAGGAAGGCGACGAACGCTCTCTAAGTGATCCGCAAGCGGAGATCATTGACAAAGGTGGCTATATTTTCTACGCCAAACTAAACGGCGAAATTGTAGGCACTGCCTCACTTCTAAAAAAAGACAAAGACATATTTGAATTAGGAAAAATGGCCGTGACAGCCAGCGCACAAGGGCATGGCATTGGAAATATCTTGCTGCAGCATTGCATACAGAGGGCAGTGGAGATAGGGGCTAAGAAATTGATTCTGTATTCCAATACCAAACTAACGCCCGCCATACATTTGTATTCAAAAGCGGGATTTGTGCCAACCGATTTAGAGCCCGGTCTGTACGAGCGGGCCGACATCAAAATGGAAAAACTACTTTAGCATCATACAACTGGAAACAGCTTTTATTTTTTTTCGGAACCACAGCTACACAAAAAATGCGAACAAACAGCATGGCTATCAACAGCAAGAAGACGACCATTTTAATTGGATTTATTCTGCTGAAATTTTTGCTGCAATATTTGTTGCACAACCCAACCTACGACTTGCACCGGGACGAGTATTTGCACCTTGACCAGGGTAATCACCCTGCCTGGGGTTTTGAATCTCTTCCACCATTTACATCCTGGATTGCCTGCATCATCAGGCTCTTTGGCAACGGCGTGTTTTGGGTGCGGTTTTTTCCGGCTCTTTTTGGTGCCTTCACCCTGCTGCTTGTTTGGAAAACCATCGAAGTATTGAAAGGCAGTTTATTTGCACTGATACTGGGAGCCACTTGCGTGGTATTCTCTGCGCTCGTTCGATTGAACTTCCTGTTTCAGCCCAATTCGTTGGATGTATTGTGCTGGACGCTGCTTTACTTTATACTCATTAAATACATAACTACCCAACAGGTAAGATGGCTGTACGCAGGAGCTGTTGCTTTTGCTATTGGTTTTTTAAACAAATACAACATTGCATTTTTAATGATTGGCCTTTTGCCTGCCATTTTACTCACGGAGCAGCGCAAACTGTTTGCAAAAAAAGAATTTTATTATGCAACGGCCTTCGGGCTGCTGCTCATTTCGCCCAATCTTTTATGGCAATACAACCACCAGTTCCCCGTATTTCATCACATGAATTATTAACCGAAACACAGTTGGTAAATGTAAACAGGGCAGACTTTTTAAAGGAACAGCTATTGTATTTCCTGGGTGCGCTGCCTGTGTTAGCGGCTGCTTTGTATGCCTTGTTATTTTACCCTCCCTTTAAAAAATACCGGCTTTTTTTTGGCAGCCTTATTTTTACCCTTGCGGTGTTTGTATATTTTAAGGCCAAGGGATATTATGCCATAGGGCTGTATCCTATCTATCTTTCATTTGGCGCCGTATTTTTAGGAAGCAAACTAACCAGCCGCATAGGGCAATACCTGCAAGTGTTGTTGATTGTTATACCTATTGCCCTGTATATTTTTTTATTCCCGCTCATTTTTTCTGTGAAGGCTCCCAACTACTACATAACCCACGCAGAAAAATACAAAGCCCTCGGCATGCTGCGCTGGGAAGATGGAAAAGACCACCCGCTGCCGCAAGATTTTGCAGACATGCTAGGCTGGAAAGAACTAGCCACCAAGGTAGAAGCGGTTTACAACCAGTTGCCCAATAAAGAACAAACCATCATTGTATGCGACAATTACGGGCAGGCAGGTGCCATCAATTATTACAGCCGCAACAAAAATATTAGTGCCGTATCCTTCAATGCAGATTACATCAACTGGTTTAACCTGGACGACAAGATTGAAAACTTTATAAGGGTAAAAGAGTGGGAGGGCAGCAGCCAAGAGCTGGCAGAAACCATTCCTTATTTTGAAACGGGTAGGGTAGCCGGCTCCATCAGCAACTCCTTTGCCCGGGAATACCAGACAACCATCTTCGTTTTTAGCCAGCCAAAAACCGACATTAATAAGCTGTTGAAAGCAGAGATCGCAAAGATGAAAATGCGGGATTGATATCGGCTAGGCCGCTTTGGAAACCCGGAGTAGAAAGATGGGATGGAGTATGAAGGTTGAGGAAGTGGCACGTCATCACCAAATTGAATGTGCATAATATTCACAACAGTTTAATGGTATCGTCTCTAATTCACCGTGGTTGTCCCAACCTCATTATTAAAGAAATTTTATGGAACAAAAGTGTCCACATCCGTAATTATGAACAAAATATGGCATCACGAAAAATATGCAACACTCTTATCGCTTTAATTTGTTTTGCATATGCGAACCACCAACATCTCCTCATTCAGGCCAACCACTCTTATCAATACCTGGTAAAATGCGCAAGGCATTTTTGTAATAGATTTTCTTTAAAACTGTATCTGGCAGGCCCATGCCATACATGGCCCAAAACGCATGGTACTTTTTGTGGTAGGGAAAATATTCATCCTCGGTTTCGAGTACACGAAAGTAAGTGGCGTATTCTGCCGGCACCCAACTGTCTTTTCCAAACAGTATGCGATCCTGGTATTTGATAAAAAATGCTTTAGCCATTTTGGGTTGACGTCCCAGTTCTGCAATCACGGCTCCAAACTCTACCACTACATTGGGCATGGCATCGAGGATGCTACTCAACTTGTCTAAATTGTTGGGATACCAACCGAAGTGCGCAGCAATAAAAGTAGTGTTGCGATGTTTTTTAAAGAGGTTGTGTTGCTCCGCAATCAATGTTTCAAAAGGTACGGGGTTATCGGCGCCCCGTTTGCGGTTGGGGTTAATGATCAGCTCCAGCCATCGCTCGTTCTTATTATCCAGGGAATCCCAAAAAGATTTGGGATCGGCGGTATGAATCAGTACCGGTATTTTTAATTCGCCCGCTTTTTTCCAGATAGGATCCAGTCTTGCATCATCCACCGGCACCCGTGCACCGCTGATATCTTTTACAGAAAAACCAAGGTTCTTAAAAATCTTTAGACCGCCTGCCCCATTTTGTACATCTTGTTCCAGTTGCCTCGCTGCCTTTTCGCCCCAGCCAGGTTCGCCCACATTTTTAAAATCGATATTGGCAAAAACTACAAAACGACCGGGCTTATTTTGCTGTGCGTTTTTTACTGCAGCCCGCAGTTGTTCACCGCTTCCGCCACTCAGGTTTATCATCACACGCATGTTTAGTTTGTCCATCTCGTTGGTTACCGTACTCAAATCCATAGAGGCCATACCATACTGGTGGTTATGTATGTCTATAAACGGGAACCTGGCTTTTGTGAGCGGGTGCATGGGCACCACGAGCGTAGAAGGTGGATTGTACGTTTCAAAATCAATTTTTTGTTGTGCGTTGGCGCAGGATACCAGCAGCAGGCTGGCCGGAAGCAAAAATTTAAACATGGTATTGTATGTAAGATGAAAATGACGTAGCTATAAAAATTTTATTGGAGCCAGGTGGTTTATAATTTCTAAAATTAACGGAGTGCAGGCAAAGGATAAAATAAAGGGTAGGTTATTACACAAGCGGCTGTCTGCGGCCCGTTTAGAAAGCATAGCCGATTAAAGATCTGCCGGTAAGACGATAATTCGTTTATTGAAATGCTACCGAATCCCCGGCAACATCATAAAAATTGTTTAAGCAGCTGTAGTAGATCTTTGCCGTCTTCCTTCTTACCGGCAATAGCAACAGCCAATCAATCCTTTTATAATTGTTTTGCCAAAACCTCTGCAGCAGAACCTGCGCCATACAATGCCAATAAAATTAATGGTCTGCCGGTAAGACGATAATTCGTTTATTGAAATGCTACCGAATCCCCGGCAACATCATAAAAATTGTTTAAGCAGTTGTAGTAGATCTTTGCCGTCTTCCTTCTTACCGGCAATAGCAACAGCCAATTAATCCTTCTATAATTGTTTTGCCAAAAACCTCTGCAGAAGAACCTGCGGCATACAATGCCAATAAAAATTATATTTGGCAAAATATTTAAATATGCACACCCCAGGCATTAAACAGGACTTGATACAGGAACTGAAAGTATTGCACAAGCAGAAGCCCTTCCTGGCTACCGACGATTTTGAACAAATAAATTGGGCAAGTTTAAAAACAGAAAGTGAGCAGAACCTGTGTAAGCTAAAATCTGCTTCCAAAGTAAATGAGATTTTACTCTTTGCACTCTTAACCATCACCGGTGTGATGGCGTTACTGCGGGTGTTTGATTTTGGATACCAGCCAGACCTAAATAAAGGTGCTTTGTTAATATTCCTGGCAGCTACCAATGCAGTGGTTGCGCTGCGGCAAAGGATTAAGATTGCCAGGCTTGAAAAACAATTTTTGCTCATCAACTTCCTGTCGAAAGTGGATGCTAATCAAAATGATTAAATACCAGAATCCTGCTTTTGTTAGCGCATCATAAAATCCTGGTACACTGCCAGGCTGTGCCACTGAGTTGTAAATACTAACCATTCCCCGATTCATGAAAAGTGAAAACATAATTTTTATAAAAAGGAAGAGAAGTATTTCAATGCTGTTACTTAGCATGGTGATTTTTACTTTTTGGCTAACGAGCAGGGAAATAAATATTTACCGCTTCCCGATGTTAGGTGCCATCTTCGAGTTGTTGTGGCTACCGGGTATTGCATTAACCTTTGTGTTACCCGTGATGGTTTTTTTATATTGGAGAAAAGGGCATT
>JANPJW010000314.1:0-11795 GCA_031425715.1 Chitinophagaceae bacterium
TCGTTATGAAAAAACCAACATCCCGCAATTTTGCAACTATAGAATCTTCATCGCCACGCAACGAAAAACCTGCCGACAACAAGGCCACCAAGCTTTTATCTAAAAAAAGGCGTTACGTTTATACCGAGCAGGATCTGGGCCATGACAGGTTGCACATGGGCATTACGGCTGCCACTTATGCGGCACTCAGCACTACTTTCTGAAAGTTTTTTGGGGTATAATTATTAGGGGTGCAATTGGTCGCCCAGGTTATCTATATCATCATCATACACATCGGGTAATTTTTCCAATTGCGCTTTTGCAATCAGGTATCCACCCACCGCACTCATCAGTCCTATTAGCATCAAACCAATCAGGTTATCTGTTCCCAGAAACATAGCTCCCAGTATAAGGCCGAGTATCTCTGCAGCAAACCAACCAACAACGGTAATTACTTTCCATTTAAGTGGAGCTCACCCTTGGTGATGGCGAGTCTTCCCATTTGCCTGCATAAAAAGATGAGGGCTATAATCTCGATCATGATAATGTTTGTAAAATAGCGGAACCTTATACTAAAGCGATATCAAAATTTACCAGCTGTACAAAATCTGCCAGGCGGGTATCTATATCTTCTTTGGTAATTTCTTTCATGCGCTCAGGGCCAAATTTTTCTACACAGAAGCTTGCCATAGCGCTTCCCACAATGATGGCAGTTTTCATATTTTCAAAACTGATATCTTTGGTCTTGGCCAGGTAGCCGATAAAGCCCCCGGCAAATGTATCGCCTGCACCGGTCGGGTCAAACACTTCTTCAAGCGGAAGGGCTGGTGCAAAAAACACACTGTTTTCATGAAACAACAAAGCACCGTGCTCTCCTTTTTTGATGATCAGGAATTTTGGTCCCATGGTTAAGATAACTTTGGCCGCTTTTACCAGCGATACTTCTCCACTTAGTTGTCTTGCCTCGGCATCATTCACCATCAACACATCTACTTTTTTAAGTACTTCTTTCAAATCGTCTAATGCAATGTCCATCCAAAAGTTCATGGTATCCATTACTATTAGTTTGGGTCTTTCCCTCATCTGATCTATCACACTTAATTGCAACTTTGGCATTAAGTTGCCTAACATCAGGAAGTCTGCTCCCTGGTAGCTTTCCGGTACTATGGGGTTAAAATCTTCTAATACGTTCAGGTCTGTTACGAGGGTATCCCGGGTGTTCATGTCCAGGTGATACTTACCACTCCAGAAAAACGATTTTTTATCTGCCACTACTTCCACACCTTCTGTTTGCACGCCACGACTTTGCAATTCGGTCATTTCTTCCTGCGGGAAGTCGTATCCTACAATAGAAATTTGCTGAACCGGCTTTATGAAATTGCTGGCTGCATAAGCTACATAGGTAGCCGACCCGCCTACGATTCTATCTACTTTGCCAAAAGGAGTTTCAATTGCGTCGAAGGCCATGGTGCCAACAGTAATGAGAGACATAGTTTGAAGTTTAATGCAGTGATTTTTTTGCGCAGCAAAAGTAGCGGAATATGTTGAATAGCCAAGGGGGAATAAGGCTAAGGGCTGAAGGCTAAAGGCGGAAGCCAAGTGCCGGTCATTTGGATTGCAAATTTACATGCTGTGGTGGGCAAGCAGATAAATTGTTTGCCATTAGAAAAAAATTGTTTCTCATGTTGCCTTTAAAAGGCACGTCACATCAGCAAGGCCGATATGCATCCTGTCTTTGCTCTACTCCTGCCCCAACAATATATTCCTTAATTTTACAGCGATGTTGTTACAAATTCACCCGGAAAACCCGCAGCCCAGGCTCATCAAACAAGTAGTAGAATGCCTGCTGGATGGCGGCATCATTGCCTACCCCACTGATACGATCTATGGGCTTGGATGCGATATTTTTCAACCAAAAGCTGTGGAACAGATCTGCCGTTTGAAGGGTGTAGATCCAGCTAAGGCGCAACTTTCCTTCATTTGCCGGGACCTCAGTTCCCTGAGTGATTATACCAAAAGCATCAATACACCTTTGTACCGGGTACTAAAACATTACCTGCCGGGACCGTTCACTTTTATTTTGCCGGCAAGCAAGCAAGTACCTAAAATTTTGCAGAGCAAGAAAAGCACCATCGGCCTCCGTATACCTGACAATATCATTTGCCAGCATATCCTGGAAACACTCGGTCACCCATTACTTAGTACGTCGCTTCCGGGGGAAATGGTAGAGGAGTATACCGACCCTGAGATCATACAAGACCGGATTGGTCACATCGTAGATTTTGTAATTGATGGTGGCATTGGTGGCATGGTGCCGAGTACCATCGTAGACTGCACTACCGATGACTGGACCGTAACAAGGCAGGGGCTTGGGGAGTGGAAGGAGGAGTAAAAGGTGAAAGGTGAAAGGCGAGAGGTGAAAGGCGAAAGCATGGCGGATAGAATGTAGGGGGTGAAACCCGGAAAAGATTTTAGGAATGCAAGAAATGCTCACATTCCTAAAATCTAACATTCAGTTTCAGAAGATTGATTATACAACAAGCGGCTTAGTTCCTGTCTCTGTTGTTGTGTTTTTTGCGGTAAATGGTACGGTCTGCTTTTCTTTTTTCTCGTTTGATATCTTTTCTTTCTTCCCGTGTAACTACGCCATCTGCTTTAGCGCTTTTTACATCTTTCTTAATTTCTCTTTGTTGTTTGGCTAGCCTAACGGTTTCAGCCTTGGTTAATTCTCCACTTCTAACACCCTGCCCGATTTTTATTTTGTCGCTTGGGTTTGGCGCTACTTGTGCATTTAGGTTGCCGGCAGCAATGATCATGATCACAATAGCTGCAAGAATTTTTTTTAAGTTCATAATAAAAGGTTTTTTAGAGTTTCAAAAGCCAGGCGTTGTGCCTGTTTGCTAAAATAAGACCAGCGGCGATCGGGATGGTTTAACGAAGTATTATAATTTTTTTAATAAAGTCGCCAGCTAAGAGAGTGAGGCTTAATCAGCTAAAATTTCCAACTGCCTTTGGGCGGGAAGAATACTAAAACTTTTGCGATGGTATTGGCAAAGGCCATTTTGCTCGATGGCTTTGCGGTGCTCCAGTGTGCCGTAGCCCTTGTTGTTGTTCCAGCCGTAGCAATCATATTCCTTGTGCAGTTGCTGCATGTATTCATCCCGGTAAGTTTTAGCCAACACACTGGCCGCAGCAATAGAAGTATAGATGCCATCTCCTTTTACAATGCAATGATGCGCTAACTCTTGATAAGGTTTAAACCGGTTACCATCTATTAAAAGCTCTTCTGGCAACAGGCTTAGCTGCGCTATGGCGAGGTGCATGGCTTTGAAAGATGCCTGCAAAATGTTGATGCGATCTATATCGTTGTTGCAAACGGAAGCCACCGCAAAGGCAATGCTTTCTTTTTCGATGACCGGTCTTAAAAGGTCACGGGTTTTTTCGTTGAGCTGTTTACTGTCGTTTAGCAGCGGGTGATGAAAGTCTTTGGGAAGTATCACGGCTGCTGCAAAAACCGGCCCTGCATAACAACCCCTGCCGGCTTCATCCAAACCTGCTTCTGTTTTATTTTTATCTAAAAAGGGCTGTAACATTTTAAGCAAATATCTGCTAAAACCCTCTTGTGACCGTAACTTTGCGGTAATTTATTCTACATGAGATTGATCAAGAATTGGGTGCTGGCTACATTTGTTTTATGTTTCCTTGTTATTATTGCGGGTGGCGTTGTAAGAACAACACAAAGCGGGATGGGCTGTCCGGATTGGCCAAAATGTTTTGGTAAATGGATTCCCCCAACGCAGGCTTCTGAGCTTCCTGCAGATTTTGAAAAATATCTCGGCAAGCAGGATATAGATCATAGTTTTAATGCGTGGCATACCTGGATAGAATATATCAACAGGCTCCTGGGTGTGCTACTGGGATTGTTTGGCATCATACAGTTGCTGTTGTTGTTTGCTAAAAGAAAAAGCAACAGAACTTCCTTTAGACTTGGTATTGCTTTTTTAGTAGTGGTAATTCTTACAGGTTTGTTTGGAGCTATTGTTGTAAAATTAAATCTTGCGCATCTTAGCATTTCCGTTCATCTGCTGTTTGCTATCTTATTGTTGCAAATTCAACTAGCCTTGTTGCTTAGCTTAAATAACCGCTTAAACTTTGTAGCGCTGCCAAAGTTTTCCAGGCAACTCATCATCATTTTCTTAGCCCTGCTTTTTATGCAAAGCATACTTGGCACCATGGTAAGAATTTATGTAGATGATATTTCTAAAGCCCTCGACTATGGGCAAAGACCGCTATGGTTAAAAGATCACCCCTTGAGTTTCCTGGTTCACCGCAGTTTTTCCTGGGTCATTTTGGTTGGAGGTTTGTCACTGGTATGGAAAAATAGAAGCAGCTTTCTTTCAATGCAGTTCAAGCTTCTTGGGCTGCTGTTGGTTTTAAACATGTCGGTTGGGATTGTTTTATATTATGCGAATGTACCAGCCTGGGCACAACCACTGCACTTGTTATTGGCGGCTGTAGCCCTTACCCAAACAGTAGCGCTGGTGCTGCAAACAAAGAAATCCGGATAGCTGTTGTATGCATCCCGATGGCTGCTAAACACTAAACTTACTTTGAGCAATATTTTGTGCTATTTTTAGTTTACAGCCATACATGAAAGCACAGCTTAAAAATATTTACTCTTTTTTTCCGGTACAGCTTTTCCTGCTTCATTTTAGAAAATACCAGGTGCTGCTGCTGTTCTGGTATATTCTCGGCAGTACCATCAACAGTAGCTTTTTAAAAAACTTTGGGGCAGATGCTTTGTTTTTTGCACCAGAGTACCTGGGGTCTGTAAATATGTTGGGTGCTTTTATCACCGGTGTGGCCTGGGGTATCTTCATCATGAGTTGGAACATCACCACTTTTATCCTGCACAGCAAGCGCTGCAAATTTTTAGCTACCACTACCAACCCTTTCCTTAAATATTGCATCAACAACGGCCTTCTTCCCCTCTCATTTTTGGTATTTTATTTTATCCGTCTTTACCATTTTGACGATTACAAGGAACTCATGAGCTTCCAGGAAATCATCGGTATGATCGGGGGAATGTTGCTGGGTATCATTTTTTTACTGGCAGTTTCATTTGCCTATTTTTTTGGAGCCGGAAAGACCATTGACCGCAGTATGACCGCTATCATTTCAGACCCAAGCTCTTTTACCAAGACCTTTAAACGGCGCTCGGAACCGATGGATGACTTTGGTCTGAAAGTGAAATATTACCTCTCGGGATCCTTGACATTGCATACGGCCCGCAGTGTGGGCCATTACCGGCAAGATTTTATAGAGGCCATTTTTAAACGACATCATATTGCCGCCATAGCCTGTATGCTTTTGGCATTTATCTTTTTGGTGCTGCTTGGCTTTTTCCTGGAAATCCGCATTTTCGAAATGCCCGCTGCCGCAAGCATCCTCATCTTTTTTGCAGTGATGATCAGTTTTATTGGTTCGCTCACTTACTTTCTGCAGAGTTGGAGTTTGCCCGTTGCCATCCTGTTAATTTTTGTAATAAACCTCTTATATCAGCTGGAACTAATAGACCCTCACAACAAGGCTTATGGGCTCAATTATGGAAACAGCAAAGACCGCCCTCTCTACGATAAGCAAAGCCTGCAAGCCTTGTGCGATACCGGGCAGGTAGCTGCAGACAAGGCAGCCATGATTAAAGTACTTGAGAAGTGGAAAGCCAAACAACAACAGGAAAAACCCCTGATGATATTTATCAATGTTAGTGGGGGTGGCCTGAGAAGTGCCGCTTTTGTGATGAACACTTTGCAACAACTGGATAGCAGTACGCAAGGAAAACTGATGCAGCACACTTTCCTTATAAGTGGTGCAAGCGGTGGCATGTTGGCGGCTACCTATTACCGTGAGTTGTACCGCTACAGGTTAAAAGACAGTACCCTGAACCTCTACAATAAAAACCTGAACGATAATATTTCCGGCGATCTGCTGAACCCTGTCTTCACCTCTATGATAGCCCGGGATATTTTTGCACCGGTGCAAAAATTTTCTGTTGGAAACAATCGTTACATCAAAGACAGGGGATATGCATTTGAAAAAAAGTTAAGTGACAATACAAAAGGCTTGTTGAACGTACAGTTAAAAGATATTGCAGAAGATGAAGCAGAAGCCAGGGTGCCGATGATTATTTTTAACTCTGTCATAAAGAGCGATGGCCGCAAGCTTGTTATTGGAACACAGCCGCTGAGCTTTATGATGAAGCCCCGCTTTTTTCAGGCAGATACCTCTATCAGCGCCGATGCTGTAGACTTTCGGGCCTTGTTTAAATCGCAGGACCCCATGAACCTGCGTGTGCTTACTGCCATGCGGATGAATGCCACTTTCCCGTATGTGTTACCAAATGTATGGCTACCCAGCAAGCCCGTGATAGATGTAATGGATGCCGGCCTGCGAGACAACCTCGGAGCCGAAACAAGCCTTCGGTTTATTGATAATTTTAAAGAATGGATCAGGGACAATACCGGTGGCGTAGTGTTATTGCAGTTAAGAGACAGGATAAACGACGACTGGATGCAAAGGCCGGAAGCGTCCTCCCTAACAGATATGATTGTAACCCCGGCCACGATGCTGCAGCACAACTGGTTTGCCTTGCAAAATTATTTCCAGGCCGACCAATTCAGTTATTTCAACAACAACCGGGATAGTCTTTTGAGAAAAGTAACCATACTGTACAAGCCCGAAAAACTTGACAAAGGGGCTGCACTTAATTTTCATTTATCTGCACGGGAAAAAAGAGACATCATGTTGTCGTTTTACAGTGATGTGAATGCTGAAGCTGTAAAAACGATGCGCAGTATCTTGAAATAGATGGCGGCCTGCACGCCATCCTTTACTCAGGCTGCAAAAGCTTGAAAGCCTTTTCTACAATTTCAATTTCAAAATGGGCCGCTGTGGCTGCAGGGTCGCCATCTATATGCAGCGGTGCATGTTGCAAATTATCAATCTGCAATTTTTTGGTTTGAAAATAAAAAATATCCTTTGATCGAAATTTTTTACTGGTATTGGTAATCTCGCCGAGGCTTATCTGTTTGCCGAGGGCAAAGAGCAATTTGAGTTTGCTCATCTTGTTAACGATCACTACATCCAGCAAGCCATCGGAGATGCTTGCTTTAGGAGCAATGGTTACGTTGTTGCCAAACTGATTGCTGTTGGCAATGCTGATAAAAAATGCATCTCTTTTTATTTCCAGGTCCTGCAACCTGATCACAAAAGCGTAAGGCTTGGCCGAAAAGAAATTTTTGAGTGTTTGTTTTATATAGGTTGCGAGCCCTCTTTTATTTTGTTTGGCAAAATCGTGCGCTACCTGCGCATCAAAGCCAAGGCCGCAGAGCATGCAACTAAATTGTTTGTTGATGTAAAACCCATCGGTGTAAAATGCTTTACCCTCAAAAATAATGTCCAGTGCCCTTTCTGTATTGGCAGGAATACCAGCTGCCAATGCAAGGCCATTGCCAGATCCCATAGGAATAATTCCGATGTTTACGTTTACTTGTTGCAAGGCGGCAGCAATTTTATTTACGGTGCCATCGCCACCACACACGATGATATCTGTGATATTTTCCGCTGCAATTTTTAGAACTAGATAGCTGTAGTCGCCTGCAGCATTGGTATCTAAAATTTCAAAAGGAATATTTTTTTCTGTCGTACGCTTTTTGATGGCCTGTACCAGCACATCTTTCTCCCCGGTGCCCGAAATAGGATTAATGAAGTAGATGAGTTTGCGAGACATGAGAGTTGTGAATGATAAATGAATTGCGACTTACGAATGACGAACGTGGAATAGGGAATGAATGCCAGACTCGTTTTGACTTTTTAATTTTGATTTTTTACTTTCCATTTTAACTGCCCATTCTCAACTCCCTTACCACCGCATCAAAGCACTGGCCCATGTAAAGCCGCTGCCAAATGCCGCCATACACACCAGGTCGCCCTTTTTAATTTTACCTGACTCCCAGGCTTCCGAGAGTGCAATGGGAATAGAGGCGGCTGTAGTGTTGCCATATTTTTCTATGTTGTTAAAAACCTGGTCATCTCTTAGTTGTAATTTTTGCTGCACAAACTGCGCAATGCGCAGGTTGGCCTGGTGGGGAATGAGCAAGTTGAGGTCTGAGGGTTTGAAATTATTTTTGGCTAATGCTTCCTGTATCACTTCCGGAAATTTGACCACTGCTTTTTTGAATACTGCCTGGCCATCCATGTGCGGGTAGTTTTGTATGTTGTCTATCATGGCATGGCTCATGAACATCTCGCCGATGGTGGCATCATCAAAGCTGGCCAGCTGCTCGGGCGTCCAATGGTTGGCATGCGTACCAGGGTTAAACATCGCCAGCATCTCTGCATTTTCTCCATCGCTGTGCAGGTGAGTGCTTAGTATGCCCCTGCCTTCTTCTTTAGCTGGTTGCAGCACAACTGCTGCAGCACCATCTCCAAAAATTACAGATATGTTGCGCCCACGGGTGCTGAAGTCTAAACCAAAAGAATGTTTTTCGCTGGCTACGAGCAGGATGTTTTTGTACATGCCCGTCTTAATAAACTGGTCTGCTACCGACAATGCATACACGAAACCACTGCATTGATTGCGGACGTCTAAAGCACCCACTTCTTTCATTTGCATAGCCCGCTGCAGTAATACCCCACAGCCGGGAAAATAATAATCCGGGCTAATGGTGGCAAAGATGATAAAATCTACATCGTCTTTGCTGATACCTGCCCGCTCTATGGCTATGCGGGCAGCTTCTACGCCCATGGTGGTGGTGGTTTCTTCGGTGCGGTGGGCATAACGTCTCTCTTTTATACCGGTACGTTCCTGTATCCATTCATCGGAAGTATCCATGTATTGCAGAAGATCATTGTTGGTTACTATATTTTGAGGTAAGTAGTGTCCTATTCCTGCTATGATGGTTTGATGCATATGAAATTTTTAAGCAATTGAAGCTGTAAAATTAGCGTTTTTAGGCAGGTTACAAGTAATTAATAGTGCTGAAGCCAGGCAAACAATTCCATGAACCAGGCTATGCCAACATGCACAAGTACGCCACCCCAAATACTTTTGTTGTAATAGCAAATGATGCCCAGGAGCCATCCTCCAAAATAACTGCTGATGGCCTCTGCCAGCGGTTTGTCCAGGTGGATGCAACAATAAAAACATGCAGCAGGTACAATGGCATGGGGGCCGGAGAGGTTTAGGAAGGCGAGAATAAGGAAGGCTCTGAAGAAAAACTCGATACTTAAGAAGTCGAAAGCATAGAGTATTTCAAAACGAAGCCAACTGCCGAGGCTTGCCGTGGCTGGGTTGCCAATGGCTTTGAATGCCCGGGGGTACTGTTCTAAAAAAGATGGATTTAAACTGGCAACATAAATGAATGGAAGCATCAGAAGAATCAGTAAAAAATAGGCTGAAAGGTTGGAAGTTTTTTTTAAGCCGTAGCTGTTTTTTTTTGCAGCATCCATCCCATACCAGCAGATGGCAGCCGGGATTATCAGGGCCAAAGATTTTAAGAAAAGGCTGGTTGTATAGCTGTTTAAAATAACATCACCTGGTGTTCTGTTGTTCCCATCAACGAAAGACGCCAGGTTCAACTGCACCCTGAAAGTAAAAAATGCGGGCGCCAGAAAAAGCAGGAGCCAAAACCATTTTTTGTGTACGTAAACCAGGTTTTTAAAAAAAAGAAGTTGCAATAGATAGGCAGTAAGGAAGGGAATGGCATAGATCAGGTAACGACTCAGCCAGGCAGGCAAACCCTTGCTCACAAGTACAATTACGAGTTTGTCACCCGCATAATTTTGGTAGAGCAATGCGCCCAACAGTAGCGCCACGGCAAATAGATAGCCGATGCTAAAGTGATTCGTATAATACCTGCGAATGTATTGACCAATCTGCCTGATGCCGGAAACCATGTTTGAAAATAAGGATTGCTCCTGTATTTAAGCTGGCCTGTTGAGTGTATCCCACAATAAATCTTTCAGTGGCAGCAAGCCCTGTCCGGTAATAGATGAAATAAAAATATGAGGAATATTTTTAGGCAATTCTTTTTCAATCGCCTCTTTCAATTCATCATCCAGCATGTCTGATTTGCTAATGGCTATTACAAAATCTTTTTGCAACATGTCTGGATTGTATTGCTCTAGTTCGTTCCGTAAGATTTCAAATTCTTTTTTGTGATCGGCACTGTCTGCCGGCACAAGGAACAACAAGATAGAGTTGCGTTCAATGTGGCGAAGGAAACGATGGCCGAGACCCTTGCCTTCGGAGGCACCTTCAATAATTCCCGGAAGATCGGCAATGCAAAAACTTTTACCATCCCGGTAGTCTACAATTCCTAACTGTGGGGTAAGGGTAGTAAAGGCATAATTGGCAATCTTTGGTTTGGCCGCCGTAATGCGGCTAAGCAAAGTAGATTTGCCTGCATTGGGAAAGCCAACAAGACCCACATCGGCCAGCACTTTTAGTTCCAGTACTTTAAAGCCTTCCACACCATCTTCGCCCGGTTGAGCATATTCTGGCGCCTGGTTGGTAGATGTCTTAAAATTACTGTTGCCCAAGCCTCCACGGCCACCTTTCATTAAGATGATTTCCTGGCCGTCGTGTAAAATTTCTGCTTCTATTTCGCCCGTTTCATCATTTTTTGCTAGTGTGCCTAGTGGCACTTCTATAATAATGTCTTTACCTGTTTTTCCGCTGGAATTGTTGCCGGCACCATTGCCCCCGTCTTCGGCCAATACATTTTTATAATACCTCAAATGCAGCAAGGTCCAAAGCTGCGTATTGCCTTTTAATATGATATGAGCGCCTCTTCCTCCGTCGCCACCATCAGGCCCGCCCATTGCAGTAAGCTTGTTGCGCATAAAGTGTTTACTACCTGCGCCGCCGTGTCCGCTGCGGCAGAATATCTTAATCTGGTCTACAAAATTTGATCTTTCCATTGGCGGTAAAGGTCAGAAAAAATTTTCCATTAGTAGCTTAAAGATTAATTTGTGTGGATGAAGCCTATCCTACTTATGTTGTGCATTGCGGTATTAAGCTGCTGCACTACTCCTAAAAAAACTACAGAACCATCAACAGATGAAACCGATAAAATTCAAAATCCTACCTTGGAAGCCATACCCCTGTGCGTGAGCGAACTGATTGCCAAATATCAGCAAGCCCCAAAAGAAAATCCACCCCGCAAGCTGTACAGCTACACTTACAAAGGTAAAACCGTGTATTACGTTACCGCAGTTTGTTGCGATATGTATAGTGATCTTTACGACGGAGACTGCAAACTACTGGGCCATCCGGATGGTGGCATTACCGGAAAAGGAGATGGAACCTTACCGGATTTTTACGACACAAGAAGTAAGGAGATGTTGGTTTGGGAGGATAAGCGGTGAGGGGAGGGGCAAAAGTCAAAAGTCAAAAGTCAAAAGTCAAAAGTGAAAGCCTGCGACGCTAAACTGTATTTCGACGGCGATAGTGGTAGCAGCCCTCAGGCAGAACCTAGTTTGACTAAGATCGGAGATCGCTTTGATATTTTTTCAGGAAAAGTAATAGTAGAGATTCATGCAGTGGTAGCTAAAAAGATCTCACTTTTCACCCTTTAATCATCTGATATGTAATTTTTACTTTCAAAGATTTCACCTTTCACCTTTGACCTTTCACATCTCCCCTCACTCCCCACCCTTCGCTGTCTGATTCCAGGTTTTGTATCCGGCGAACTGAATCGTTCTTTCCGAAGGTATTTCCCGTAGAGGCTCTACAACTTTGCAGTAGGCTTCCA
>JANPJW010000315.1:0-1597 GCA_031425715.1 Chitinophagaceae bacterium
GGTTTTATAGTGTTAGACGAAGATCAATGTATTGTAAAAAATACCTATACCCTGGCAAGATTTTACCGCCACGAAAGTTGCGGGCAATGCAGCCCCTGCCGGGAAGGTACCGGCTGGATGGAAAAGATTCTTTACGGCATAGAGAAAGGAAAAGGGAAGATGAGTGACATTGATTTGTTGTGGGATATTCAAAGAAAGATAGAAGGAAATACCATTTGCCCTTTGGGTGATGCTGCTGCCTGGCCGGTAGCCGCCGCCATCAGGCATTTTAGGGATGAGTTTGAATGGCATGTAATGAACCCGGAAAAATCCCAGACAGAAAACTTTGGATTGCGGCATTATGCAGATCCGATTCATGTGCCGGTGGTGTAGGAATTTGTTTCACACAATGGGAACAAAGAATACCAAGCAACAAAGTTTATGAATGATGGAATTATTATACAGCGTGAAAATGAATTGGCAAAGATAGTACTGGATATATGTTTCAGGATACATAAACTATATGGGCCCGGGTTGTTTGAAAGTGTATATGAAGAAATATTTTGTTACGAATTAAGTAAAGAAGGTGTTTCTTTTGAGAAGCAAGTTGCGATACCATTAATACATCAGGAAATTAAGTTGGATGCCGGATTTAGAGCGGATGTAATTATCGAGAAAAAATTGCTAATAGAGTTGAAGTCCGTAGAGAACGTTGCTGATATTCACTACAAGCAGGTGCAGACTTATTTAAAGCTGGCGGATTTAAAATTGGGATTATTGATAAATTTCAATGTTGTTTATTTAAAAGAGGGAATTAAAAGAATTATAAACACCTATTAATATCGTTGTAATCGTTGTATTCTTTGTTCACTTTGTGTGAAATTTATTTATGGCAGAAGAAGTAAAAAATTTTAAGGTTACCATAGACAACATCAGCATCGATGTAGCTCCGGGTACCACCGTGCTAAATGCCGCAAGGCAGATTGGGGGAGATGTAGCACCACCCGCTATGTGCTATTACAGCAAGCTGCAGGGTAGTGGCGGTAAGTGCCGCACTTGCCTTGTAGAAGTTGCAGCAGGTTCTACCGCCGACCCAAGGCCCATGCCCAAACTGGTAGCAAGTTGTCGCACCACCGTTATGGATGGCATGATTGTAAAAAACATTACCAGTGAAAGAGTGATAGATGCGAGAAATGGCGTAGTGGAATTTTTGCTTATCAACCATCCGCTGGATTGCCCTATTTGCGACCAGGCAGGGGAATGTCATTTGCAGGATCTTGGTTACGATCATGGTAAAGAAACCACCCGTTACCAGTTTGCACGCCGCACTTTTGTAAGAGAAGACATTGGTCCTTACATCCAACTCCACATGACGAGGTGTATACTTTGCTACCGTTGTACTTACGTGGCCGATCAAATTACCAATAAGCGGGTGCACGGTATAGTAGACAGGGGGGACCATGCCGCTATTTCTACTTATATTTCTAAAGCCATAGACAATGACTTTAGTGGTAATATGATTGATGTGTGCCCGGTAGGTGCATTAACAGATAGAACATTTCGTTTTAAAAACAGGGTTTGGTTCACCAAGCCTGTAGATGCTCACCGCAATTGCGAA